>RGES01000291.1 GCA_009917805.1 Verrucomicrobiota bacterium | reverse complement strand
GACCGCGCGGTGCTCGTCGAGCGGCATCTGGTCTCGAAGGAGCTGGCCTCCGGCCAGGCCGGCGCGGCCGTCATCAGCCGCGACCAGACCTGCTCCGTGATGGTCAACGAGGAGGATCACCTCCGCGTGCAGGTCCTGCGCCCCGGCTGGCACCTGCGCGGCACGTGGAACCTGGCCGAGCAGCTCGACGACGCCCTGGCGGCCGCCTTGCCCTTGGCCTTTTCCGAGCGCCTCGGCTACCTCACCGCCTGCCCGACCAACGTCGGCACCGGCCTGCGGGCCTCCGCGATGGTCCACCTGCCCGGCCTCTGCCTTTCCGGCCAGATGGACAAGGTCACGCGCGCCCTCAACCAGGACGGCCTCGCGGTGCGCGGTTGGCTGGGCGAAGGCACGGAAGCCGCCGGCAACATCTACCAAGTCTCCAACCAGCAGACCCTCGGCCTGGCGGAGGATGACATCCTCAAGCACCTCGGCTTCTGGATCAAGCACCTCGTCGAACAGGAGTGGAACGCCCGGCGCAAGCTGGCCTTGGACGAGGGCGAGAAGTTCGTCGACCGGCTCGCCCGCTCCTTCGGCGTGCTCCGCCATGCGCGGCTCCTCTCCAGTTCGGAGGCGATGAACATGCTCTCCCACCTGCGGCTCGCCTGCGACCTCGGGTGCCTCCCCGAGGCGTTGCGCGACCAGGTGGACCGCCTGCTCATCGAGGGCCAGCCGGCCCATGTCCAGGTGCGCCATGGCGCGCCGCTCGACACCGACGGACGGGACCTCCGGCGCGCGGCGGTGATGCGCGAGGCCTTGCGTGGCTTCCCGGAAGTCGGTCCGCCGACCGCCTGATCACTCCGCGGGCGGCGGCGTCCCGGCGTCCCGGCGGGCCATCTCGTCGAGGAGCGCCTGCACGCGGGCGACCCCGCCGGTGACGTCGTCCTCGGCGAACTGCAGCTCGGGGGTGCTCTTCAGCTGGAGGGCGGCGCCGACCGTCGCGCGCAGCTCGGCGCGGATCCGCCGCAGCAGGCCGCGGGCGGCCTTGCGGGCGGCGTCGTCGCCGGTCACGGCGTAGCTCACGCGCACCTGGCGCAGGTCCGGCGTCACCGCGGCCCGCGTGATGGTGATGAGCGCGGCCTCCGCGGCCCAGCCCTGACGCAGCGCGGAGGAGACCTCTCGCTGGACCAGTTCGGCCACCCGGAGCTGACGTTGCGACATGCGGCTTAGAGCGAGGGGCGGATCTGCAGCAGCTCGATCGCCTCGATGACGTCGCCGGGCTGGTACTCGTCGTAGCCGCCGAGCTTGATGCCGCACTCGAAGCCGGCCTTGACCTCGGAAGCGTCGTCCTTGAAGCGACGCAGGGTCTCGACCGGGCCGTTGTGGATGATCTTGCCGCCGCGCACCACGCGCGCCTTGGCGGCGCGACGGATGAGGCCTTCGGTGACCATGCAACCCGCGACCTTGTGCTCCTTGCCGAGCGGGAAGACGGCGCGCACTTCGGCGGCGCCGAGCTTGTTCTCGCGGACTTCGGGGTCCAGGAGCTCGGTCATGGCTTCCTTCACGAGCGTGATCAGCTCGTAGATGATGTCATGGGTGATGAGGCGGACGCCGGTGCGCTTGAGCTGCGGCTGGACGCCGTTCTCGAGCTTGGTGTCGAAGGCGACGATGAGCGCCTTGGAGGCCTCGGCGAGCGAGACGTCGCTCTGCGAGACCGGGCCGACGGAGCCGCCGACGATCTCGAGGCGGACCTTGTTCGACTTGATGTCGAGGAGGCAGCCTTCGAGGGCTTCGAGCGTGCCGTTGACGTCGGCCTTGAGCAGGATGCGGAGGATCTTCTCCTTGTCCTGGGCGAGGGCGGCCATGAGGCGCTCGAGGTCGGACATCCCGGGGCGGGCGCCGGTGTTCGGGGCCTGCTGCTGGGCTTCGGCGGCCTTGCGGCCGGCGAGCGCGGCCTCTTCGGCGAGCTCGCGGGCTTCGCGGTCGTTCTTGACCACGCGGAACTTGGCGCCGGGGCTCGGGACGGCGTCCCAGCCGAGGACCAGGGCGGGCGTGCCCGGGGCGGACTGCGTCAGGCGGTTGCCGCGGTCATCCATGAGCGCGCGCACCTTGCACCAGGTCTCGCCGCAGACGAACGAGTCGCCAGGCTTGAGCGTGCCCTTCTGGACGATGACGGTGGCGGTCGGGCCGCGGCCGGTCTCCATCTGGGATTCGATGACCGAGCCTTGGGCCGGGCACTTCGGGTTGGCCTTGAGGTCGAGGATCTCCG
>RGES01000030.1 GCA_009917805.1 Verrucomicrobiota bacterium | reverse complement strand
GTTCGTCGCGCATTTCACGCTGGCCGGGAGGATCTTTCCGCGTCCGGCTTCCTTGAAGGCCAGCATGGCGTAATAGAGCGGGTGCACGACGTAGACGCCTTCGGTCTTGGCCCAGGAGACGGGCGAGTAGCTGCCGGGCTTCAGGTTGCAGTGGAAGTTGATGCCGTCCGCGCCGTGCTCGGCCACGGAGAAGAGGAAGTCGGTCGCCCAGAGCGCGGATACGAAGGTGTCGCTGACGCCGGTCCGGCCGCCGTTGGACACGGAGTTGCACTCCGCGAGCCGATAACGCATGCCGGCTGACCGCGCGGCGGCGAGGTGTTCGTCGACCATCGAGACATCCTCGGCCATGGTCGCCGGGAGCAGTTGAGCCCGGCGACGGCGTCTTCGAACCAGTGGTCGGTGCGGCGCGCGGTGGCCGGACCGGCGAGGATGATGCCGGGGTTGCGGGCCCGGATGACCTTGATGGCCGCCGCGGCCTCCGGAAGGTAGGTCGGGCAATCGTACCCTTTCTTCCGTAGGTCGTGGTTGGGGTAGAGGTTGGGTTCGTTGCCGACCTCGAAAGCCAGCACGGACGAGGCGCCGATCTTGAGGGCGTAGGCGGCTTCGTCGGCGGAGGATTCGGGCAGGTTGCCGGCGAGGTTGAGCCCATGCAGGCATTTCCACTCCGTGGCCTTGAGGAAGCCGTAGAGGTCGTCGAGGGTGCTGTGTCCGATCGCCGCGAGGCCGGTGGACTTATCCAGGGACGCCGGAGCCTCGGCCTGCCAGCGGGTGAGTTCCACCTTATTGCCGCCTAGTCGCAACGTGCCGGCCCCGAGGTTGCGATGCAGGTTGATGAGCACGGCGTTGCCCGGCTTGAAGTGCGGCTCGACGAGCGCGTTCTTCTCGTAGCTGATCCCAAGGAAGTCCGCCGGGATCGACAGTCCGGGCTTCCCGACCTCGATGACCACCTGGGCGGGGATGCCCTCGGCGGCGATCAGCATGAGGCCGTAGAAAAGGGCGAGCGAACGGAGGAAGACGGACATCGGTACGGGGAGGTTAGCGCGAAGGCGTCCGGGAGGAAGGCATAAGAAAGGCGGGCCTTGCGGACCGCCTTTCGGGGGAGTGGTTCGGAGGGCTTACTTGCCCATCTTGACGAATTCTTCCTTGGTCAGGGAGCCGTCCTTGTCCTTGTCGAACTTGACGAAGTTCTCGGCGGCATGGGCCGGGTCCTTCTGCTTGTCCATGAACTCTTCCTTGGAGAGCTTGCCGTCCTTGTTGATGTCACGGCGGTCGAACATCGGTCCGCGATCCTTGGCATCGTCCGCCTTGGGGGCGGGAGCTTCGGGGGCCTTGCCCTTGGCTTTCTTGCCCTTGGCCTTCGCCTCGGTGTTCTCCGGCGTGGCCGGGGCGATGGGCGGGGGCAGGTGCTTGGTCAGTCGGGCGATGACCTCGGCGTTCTCAGGCTTGGTCGCCACGTTGACGGTCTCGTGAGGATCGTTGGCTTCGTCGTAGAGTTCGGTGGCGTGGATGGTGTTGTCGGCGCGGTTGCGCCAGAGCGTCAGGCGCCAGCGGTCGTCGCGGATGCTGTAGCCCATGAGCGACTTGCCGGCATCGGTGCGGGGGTATTGGCTGATGGCCACCGGGCGCACTTTGGCGGCGGCGTCGTCGAGCACGGGCCGAAGGCTCACGCCGTCGACGTCCTTGGGCTTCGGGAGGCCGCAGGCATCCGCGAGGGTGGGGTAGATGTCGATGAACTCGGCCAGCGAGGCGCTCTTCTGTCCGGCCGCCTTCTGGCCGGGCATGCTGATGAAGAGCGGGGCGTTCGCGGCGACCTCGAAGTTGGTATGCTTGTGCCAGAGGCCGTGTTCGCCGAGCTGCCAGCCATGGTCGCCCCACAGCACGATGACGGTGTCCTGGGCCAGGCCTTGCTTCTCGAGCGCGTCGAGCACGAGCCCGACCTGCGCGTCCATGTAGCTGATGGCGGCGTAATAGCCATGGCGGAGGTGCCGGGCCGTCGCTTCGTCGACCGGGCCGACGTCGGGGATATCGGAGTAGCTCTTGAGTTCGCTGTTGTTGTGGCCCACGAACTCGGGGGTGCCTTCGGGGATTTTCTGGAACGCCGGCACGTAGATGGCCTTGGGGTCGTAGAGATCCCAGTATTTCTTGGGGGCCACGAACGGCAGGTGCGGGCGCGCCATGCCCACGGCGAGGAAGAAGGGCTGACCCTTTTTCTTGAGTTCGCCCAGCGTCTCGGCCGCGAGGCGCGCGACCTTGCCGTCGACGTAGGTATCGTCCGGCACGTCCTCGGACTCGGTGGCCGGGCCCTTCATCTTGCCTTTCTTGTTGGTATTGGCCGGGTCGGACTGCTGCTTCTGCGCTTCGGCGGAGGCGTAGGTCGGCGCCTTCGGCGTGCCCCACGGCACGGACCAGCTCGGCGCATCGTCATAGCCGCCATGGAAGATCTTGCCCATGCCTTGGGTGAAGTAGCCGTTGTTCTTGAAGTGTTGCGCGACGGTGACCGCCTCGGGCAACGCCTTGCGGAAATGCGTCTCCAGGTCCCAGACGCGCGTCGCGTCGGGGCGTCGGCCGGTCATGAGGGAGGAACGCGACGGGCTGCAGACGGCCTGCTGGCAGTAGGCCCGGTCGAAGGTGGTGCCGCGGGCGGCGATCCGGTCGAGGTTCGGCGTCTTGATCAGCTTGCTGCCGGAGGCGTTGGCTTCCGGGCGCAGGTCGTCGACCGCGATGAAGAGGACGTTGAGCTTCTTGGCGTCGGCCGCATGGAGCGCGGTCGCGAGCAGGAAGCCGAGGGCTACGAGACGGGGCAGTTTCATATGATTCTGACCAAGTAACCCCTATTCATGGGCAAGGTTGCAAGGAAGTAAGTCCCGGCATCTCGCCGGCTTCGCGAACGCCGTTTTTCTGTTTTCCCAACTATTAACCACTAATACCTGTTTTTCAGGTCCCAGGTCTCAGCCATCGGGTCTCAGGTTCAGGTATTCGGGTTCAGGTGCAGGTTCAGGGCGAATCCCGCACCCGTAACCGAACCTGAAGGCCCGAACCAGATACCCGTCAACTGAGACCCGAAACCTGAAGCTGTGGCCTCTGCCGCCTTACTTATCCGCCGCGATCAATTCCCACCCCTTGCGATACGGCTTGGTCAGCAGCGCCTCGGCTTCGCGACGGTTCGGGATCTTCATGTCGTCGGCGTCCCACTCGAGCTTCACGCCCGTAAAGCGCGAGGCGACGTTGCCGAGCTGCACGGCTTCGGTCAGCGGTCCGGCGTAGGCGAAATTGTCCGTGGTCTCGTGGCCTTCGGTGATGGCGTCGACCCAGGCATGATAATGGCTCGAGCCTTCGATGAAATCCGCGAGGTCGACCGCGACCTTGTCCGTGGGCTTGTCCTTGGCGCGAGCGCGGCGGGCGAGCTCGCCGGGATTGAGGTTCTTGCCGAACTTCTCCTCGGGGTAGAGCGAGGGCATGGCGATGTGCGGGAGCATCATGACGCCGTGTTCGCCGATGAAGATCGAGCCGGCGTTGGCCAGCTTCTTGCCCGCAGGCATCTGCGCCAAGGCCAGGTCGGGCAGGCGTCCGCCGTCGTACCAGGTGACCTTGATGGTGTCCCCCTTGGTGAACTCCGTGCCCTTGAAGACCCATTCGATGGTCTGCTCGCGGCACCAGGTCTGCGGGTTGGCGCCGACGCTGTCGGCCTTGACGCTCAGGGGGTTGCCGAGCTTCAGCGCGGTGAAGACGGGGTCCAGCAGGTGGCAGCCGAAGTCGCCCATGGTGCCGCTGCCGAAGTCCACCCAGTCGCGCCACTTGAACGGATGGTAGACGTCCGGCGCGAATTCGCGGGTCGGCGAGCAACCGAGCCAGAGGTCCCAGCTCACGCCTGCGGGCACGGGGCCGGACGCCGGCGCGGCGGTCATGTTGGTGTAGCGGTTGCCGGTGTTCGGATGCCAGGTGTGCACGGCGAGGACCTTGCCGATGCGGCCCGACTGGATCAGGCGGACGCCGGTGCGGTACTCCTTGGCGGAATGGATCTGGTTGCCCATCTGGGTGCGGACCTTGGATTTGGCGGCCTGCAGGCGCAGCTGGCGCGCTTCCCAGACGGTGTGCGTGAGCGGCTTCTGACAGTAGACATGCTTGCCCATGCGCATGGCGACCATGGTCGGCAGCGCATGCATGTGGTCGGGCGTCGAGACCGTCACGGCGTCGAAGCCGTCGCCGAGCCAGGTGAACATCTCGCGCCAGTCGCTGTAATGCGTCACGCCGGGAAGCTTCTTGTCGATGTGGGCGAACCGGCCGGCGTCGATGTCGCAGAAGCCGACGAAGTGGGCCTTGGGGTGGGAGGCGACTTCGGCGATGTCGGAGAAGCCTTTGCCGTCGACGCCGATGGCGGCGATCTGGACCTGCGAGTTGAGGTTGCGGGCCCGCACGATCGCCGGGAAGGCGAGGGTCGCGAGCGCGGCGTTACGCAGGAAGCTTCGACGAGAGAGGGTCATGGCTGGGGTGGGGTGCCTCGATTAAGAAACCTGCGTCCTCCGAGGCAACCAGCGGTTATGACATTTATCTGCTCTTTATTTCTCGTTTTCAGGAGATTCTCCGCTTTCTCTCACGGCTCATCCATGTCGTCCAAGCCCTCCGCTTTCCTGCTGCTCGCGGCCGCGCTCCCGCTCGCCGTCGTCGCGGCCGTGCCGGAACCTTCGGCCTACGACGTGCTTTGGAACAAGGCCGTGTTGCTCAAGGGGACGAAGGAAGACTTCTTCCAGGAACTGCGCTTCACGGGCCGCGAGCACCTGGATTGGTATTGCTACCGCGACGGCGCCCGGTCCGCCCAGGGCGTCTCGGCCCGGCGGACCCGCACCGGGCTGCGCGCGGAATTCCTCCGCGACTTCGTGGCCTATGCCGAGGTGGATTATGACCTGGATGCCCGTGAGCCGCTTTACAGCAAGATCGGCAACCTTAACGTGCAGTGGAACGCCACGCCGGAATTCTTCGTCACGGTCGGCAAGCAGCCTTCGAAGTTCACCTTGGATGGCAGCACTTCCGCCAACCAGCTCCTGACGATCGACCGCAGCGCCCTCGCCAAGAACGTCGGGATGAGCGAAGAAAGCCAGCCGGGCGTGACCTGCGACGCGCAGCGCGGACCCTGGCACCTGCGCGGCGGCGTCTTCAGTTCGGGCGCGGCGACTCCGGAGTTCGGTCGGTTCAACGCCGGCCTGATGGGCATCGTGTCCGTGGGCTACGACGCCGCTCCTCTCTGGAAGGTCGACCAGGCCGTGCTTCGCGCCGATTTCATGCTGCAGAGTCCGGATCCCGAGAACGCGACGGGCGGACCGACGGCCTTTTCCCGCAACCATGAGAAGGCCCTGTCGCTCAGCCTGCTGCTCCGCCAAGGTCCGTGGGGCCTGGGCGTCGACCTGGGTTATTCGGAAGGACGCGCCGCCCAGCCCGACCTCCATGGCATCCAGCTCATGCCGAGCTACGCGTTCTCCGAGGAATGGCAGGCGGTCTTCCGATACACCTATGTCGGCAGCGCGCATGCGAACGGCATCAGCTTCACGAGCTATGAGACGAAGCTGACGACGGGGAAGGGCGATCGCTTCGACGAATTCTATTTCGGGCTCAATCGCTACTTCTACGGCCATAAGCTGAAATGCCAGCTGGGCGTCGAGCATACCCGTATGCTGGATGCGCCCGCCGACGGCGGTGCGTATCACGGTTGGGGCGTGGTCACGGCCCTGCGCGTGAGCTGGTGAACGCGACCCTGCGCGTCGCATGGGGGAACTGCTGGCAAGGTGATCTGCTGCGAAGCAAAGGCCGCCTAGGTAGGGTCGGGACCGCGTCACGACATAGCTGCCTCAAATACATTCTCAGGTCCCGGGTCTCGGCCGTCAGGTCCCGGGTTCGGGTCTTCAGCAACAGGACCAGGTTCAGGACCCGTACCTGTACCCGAACCTGAAGACCTGAACCTGACTCCCGATCAGCCGAGACCTGTGACCCGAAGAGGTGTTTAGCCACCTCAAGGGAAACCGAAATACATTCTCAGGTCCCGGGTCTCGGCCGTCAGGTCCCGGGTTCGGGTCTTCAGCACTAGGTGCAGGTTCAGGCCCGTACCCGTCCCCGAACCTGAAGACCCGTACCTGATACCCGACTGCCGAGACCTGAGACCCGAAGATGTATCCCCCCAGCTAACTTTACGGTCTCCCTTTGCTGCCCCCTTTGAGTTCTGCCTCTCCCCATGCCCACATACCCCCGCGCGGCATCGCCGCGCTCACTCTCCCGCCGCGGTCTTGAGCCTGAACTGCGCTTTGTTCAGCTCGCCGACGGTCGCCGCGTAATCGAGCCGGGCCTGGATGAGATCCTGCTGCGACTGCAAGGCTTCGAGCACCATGCCGACGGCGAACTGCTGGCGGCCGAGCGCCAGCTTGTAGCCCTGCTCGGCGGAGCGGACGCCTTCCTCGGCGATCTTGAGCTGCTGGCCGAGGTACGTGACATGCGCTTGGGCCTCGACGACCTGACGGACGACTTCGTCGCGCGTCTTGGTTTCGGCGAGCTGGGCCTGGCGCAGGCGGGCTTCGGCGCCGGAGGTGCGGGCGCCGTCGAAGAGGCCGCCGGCACCGAGCTTCCAGCTGAGGGTGACGTAGGTGTCGGTGCTGTTCGCGAAATCCCGTCGCGCCGAGCTGGTGCTGCCGCCTAAGCCGCCGGCGAAGACCTGCGCGCCGAGCGTGGGGTAAAGCGGGGCGTATTTTGCCGCGTCGTCCTGATGCTGCGCGGCGTCATGCAAGGCGCCGGCTTCCATGAGCTCAGGGCGTCTGGTGAGCGCGCCTTTGACAAGTTCGTCCAGCTTGCGTCGGCCGTCCACGACGGTGAGCGGCAGGGGACGATCGTCCGCTGGCATGAGCGCCTCGGTGATCTTGAGGCGGAGGAGCTGGGCGAGGCGCGCGGCGTCGGCCCGGCGCTGGTCCTGCGCCTGACGTAGGCGGAGCTCCAGCCGGCTGACCTGCGCGAACGCGCGGATCTCGTCGCCCTTGAAGGCCAGCCCGAGCTGCACGGCCTTGCCGAGCTGCGCGTGGTAATCTTTCGCGGTCTTGACGGAGTCTTCGAGCAGCGCGACGGCGTGGTGCGACTTGGTGAGGTCGAAGTAGGCGAGGGTCGCCTGCAGGACGGTCTGCTGGCGCTGCGCGGCGAGCCCATGCTCGGCGGCTTGGGCGGTCTGCTTGGCGGCGAGCCGGCGATACACGGCTTCGCCGAGGTCGAGGGAGAGGAAGAGCGTGGCGCCCGCGGTGACGGACTCCTTGCCGACTTCCGAGACGGGTCCGGCGAAGCTCTGCGCCTGGCCGGTGTGGTTGCGGTAGCCGACGCCGGGGGAGATCGTCGGGAAGAGCGCCCAGGTGCTGCTGTCCGCGGCCGCGCGGGCCTCGCGTAGCTTGGCTTCGGCGATCTCGACGTCGATGCCCTGCGCCCCGGCGAGCTTCAGCACGGTGGGCAGGTCGATGGGTTCGCCGCGCATGGCTTCCTGCGCGACGGCGCCGAGCGTCGAGGCGAGCAAGGCGAACAATAGGCCGCGGGAGCGCATCACTTGGCGACGGTGACGGCCTGTCCGTCGGTGAGGGTGGCGGTTCCGACGACGAGGACGTCCTCGGTCGGCTTGACGCCTTCGAGGACCTCGAGGTTCGCGCCGTCGTTGAAGCCGGCCTTGAGCACGCGGCGGCGGGCCTTGCCGCCTTCGTAGACGTAGGCGGTGGCGACGGCTTTCTCCATGACGATGGCGGTCAGCGGCAGCAGGGTGGTCGCCTTGTGCATCTCGATGCCGAGTTTCACGTTGGCGTACATGCCGGGCTTGAGCGCGCCGCCGGCATTGGCGAGCACGGCTTCGATCAGCATGGTCTTGCTGGGGTTGTCCAGCACGCCGGTCACGCGCGTCAGCTTGGCTTCGAAGGGCTTGGCACCGGCGGCTTCGGCGAGCACGGCGACCGGCTGGCCGACGGCGACGAGGCCGGCTTCGGTCTCCGGCAGGGCGGCCTGGATGCGCACGGTGGCCGCGTCGGTCAGCACGAAGAGCGCGGCCTGGCCGGAACCGCCGCCGGTGGCGGCGGGGACGAACGCGCCCTTGTCCACGGAGCGTCGGCTGACGGTGCCGGCGAACGGGGCCTTGATCTGGGCGAAGCCGAGCAGGGTGGCGTTACGCTCCTGCTGCGCCTTGGCGACGGCGAGCTTGGCCTGCGCACTGTCGACGTTCTGTCGCGGCATGAGGTCGGGCGCCTGCTTGTAGGCGTCCTGGATCCGCTTGAATTCGAGTTCGGCGAGGGCGAGTTCGGCGCGCGTGCGGGCTTCGTCGGCCACGAGTTCAGGGACTTCGAGTTCGGCGAGGACGGCACCGGCTTCGACGCGGTCGCCGATGTCGGCGTGCAGCGCCTTCACATAGCCGCCGACCTTGGCGTAGAGCGCGACCTGCTGATTGGGGCGCACTTCGCCGAGCAGCTGGACGCTGCGCGTGATGTCGCCGGTCTTGAGCCGGACGACGGGGAAGTCGGCGGCCTGCAGGGTGAGGGCGCCCAGGAAGAGCGCGAGGAGCTTAGGAGACGGCATGGTCTTTATGATAATGGGGGCTGTGGGTGTCGTCGGGGTCGACGGAATGGGAATCGCGGCCGACTCCGGCCATGACCCACGCGTAAAGCGCGGGGATGAACGTGAGCGTGGCGACGGTGCCGAAGAGCAGGCCGCCCATGACCGCGCGGGCGAGCGGCGCGGTCTGGCTGCCGGCTTCGGACCAGCCGAGCGCCATGGGGACCATGCCGGCGAGCATGGCGAACGAAGTCATGAGGATCGCGCGGAGGCGGGTCTGTCCGGCCTGACGCGCGGCAGTCGCGGCGTCGGCTCCGTCGAGGCGGAATCGCTCGGCGGCGGTCAGGAGGAGGATGGCGTTCGCGACGGCGACGCCGACGGCCATGATCGCCCCGATGTAACTCTCGATGTTGAGCGTCGAGAAGGTGGCCAGGAGTCCGAGGATGACGCCGACGATGACGAGCGGGAGCGCGGCGAGCACGGTCCCGGCGAGACGGACGCTCTGGAAGTGCGCGGCGAGAAGGAGGGCGATGAGGACGAGAGCGATGAGGAGCCCGCGGCTGAGTCCGGCGAAGAGTTCGCGCAGGGGCGTGACTTGTCCGCGCTGGTCGACCTTGACCTTGGCGGGCGGCTTGCCGGCAGCGGCGATGGCTTCGTCGATGCGCGCGGAGAGGTGGCCAAGGTCGGTGCCGGCGTAATTCGCGGTGAGGGTCGCGAGGCGCTGCATATTGTATCGATCATACTGCGCGACGGTGATGCCTTCCTTGAGCGTCGCGATGGAACGGAGCAGCACGGGCTGCTGGCCGGCGTTGCCGACGGGCAGGTTGCGGAGATCCTCGACGCTCTTGGTCGCGGCGCCCGGAACCTGCACCTGGACCTGGAAGGCGACGCCGGTCTTGGGGTCGGCCCAGTAGTTGGCCAGGATGAAGCGGCTGGAACCGGTGGCTTCGACCACGGAGCGGGCGGCGTCGTTGAGCTTGATGCCCATGAGGCCGGCTTTCTCACGGTTGATGTTCACTTCGAGCGCGGGCGCGTCGAGCGTCTGGGCGAACTGGATGTCGCGCAGCTCGGGAATCTTGGCGAGTTCGGCGCGGATGGCTTCGGCGTGTGCGCGGTTATCCGCGAGGGCCGGTCCGCTGACGGCGATCTCGATCGGGGTCGGCGCGCCGAAGCTCATGACGCGGCTCACGATGTCGGCCGGCTCGAAAGAAAGGCGGACGTCCGGCAGGGCGACGCCGAGATTGCGACGAAGGTTCTCCTTGGCGGTGTCGAGGTCGACCTTGGCGCCGGCCTTGAGCTGGACCTGGAGGGTGGCCTCATCGGTGCCGCTGTTCCACGCGTGGATGAGGTTGACGGGGTAGTTGGGGGCGTGGACGCCGACGAGTCCGAGCGTGGTGCCGACGTTATCGGCGCCGAGTTCCGCCTTGATGAGGCCGAGGGCCTGCAGGGCGATCTGCTCGGTCTTGTCGAGCTTAGTACCGGCCGGCGCACGCAGGCGTACCTGGAGCTGGCCGTTGTTGGCGCTCGGGAAGATCTCGCGGCCAAGCTTGGGGCCGAGCAGGGCGACGAGCGCGATCCCGCCGAGGAGTCCGGCCACGACGAAGGTCTTCTTACGGGCGAGCACGCCGTCGAGCAACGCGGCATAGCGCGACTTAAGGCCGTCGAAAAAGCCGACCTGATGGGCGCCGCCGTCCTTCAGGAGCCAGATCGCGAGGACCGGTAGCAACGTCGAGGACAGCACGTACGAGGCGATCATGCTGAAGCCGACGGCGAGCGAGAGCGGCAGGAACAGCGCGCGGGCCGAACCCTCCATGAACAAGGAGGGCAGGAAGACGGCGATGACGCACGTCATGGCGAGGAAGCGCGGTCCGGCGGTGACGCGGATCGCGTCGCGGACGGCGAGGGCGACCGGGCGGCCTTTCTCGCGTTCCTGTTGGATGGCTTCGATGGCGACGGTGGCTTCGTCCACGAGGATGCCCACGGCCAAGGCGAGTCCGCCCAAGGTCATGAGGTTGATGGTCTGGCCGCAGAGCCAGAGGCCGAGCACGGCGAGGAGCAGCGCGAGCGGGATGTTGACGACGACGACGAGCGTGCTGCGGGCGTCGCGCAGGAAGACGAAGACCATCAGGCCGGTGAGCACGGCGCCGAGCAAGGCTTCGAGGAAGAGGTCGTCGATGGCGCGGCTGACGATCGGGCTCTGGTCCATCTCGTACGTGACCTTGATGTCCGCCGGCACGGCGGCCTGGAAGACGGCGAGATTATCCTTCACGAGGCCGACGACCGAGAGGGTGGAGGCGTCGGAGCGTTTGGTGACGGGGATGTAGACCGTGCGGCGGCCGTCGACCAAGGCGTAACTGGTCACGGCATCGGCGCCGTCGACGACCTGGGCGACGTCGCGGATGAGGATCGCGGGGTTCTGGCCCGGTCGCACCGGCACGTTCTCGAGGTCCTTGATGTTCTTGACGGTGGAGTTGACGGGGACGAGCAGGTTCTGGTCGCCGAGGGTGAGATTGCCGGCCGGCGTGATGACGTTGGCGCCTGCGAGGGCGGCGGCGACTTCCTCGGGCGTCACGCCGGTGCTGCGCAGGCGGTCCGGGATGAGGTTGACCAAGATGCTGCGGGCGCTGCCGCCGAAGGGCGGCGGAGCCGAGACGCCGGGCAAGGTGGCGAAGAGCGGGCGGACGGTGTTGAGGGCGGCGTCCTGCAGCTGGGCGACGGTGCGCGTCTCGCTGGCGAAGACGAGCTGGCCGATCGGCACGCTGCCGGCGTCGAAACGCATCACGAACGGAGGCACGGTGCCGGGCGGCATCATGGCGCGCGCGCGGTTCACGTAACCGACGGTCTCGCTCATGGCCTGCGACATGTCCGTGCCGGGGTGGAACTGGAGCTTCATCACCGCCGCGCCCTGGATGTTCTTGGATTCGACGTGCTCGATGCCGGTGATGTACAGGAAGTGGTATTCGTAATAATACGTCAGGAAGCCTTCCATCTGGCCGGCTTCCATGCCGCCGAAGGGCTGGGCGACGTAGATAGTGGGGACGTTCAGGGGCGGGAACACGTCCTTGGGCATGCGGTTCAGGCCGAAGAGGGCGGTGAGCACCAAGGCCACGATCGCGACGACCAAGGTGACCGGTCGACGAAGGACCATAGGGAGGAAATTCATGGGGGACGTAAGGGAAACCGCTTTAACAGCCAAAGGTTTCGTTTATGTGA
>RGES01000290.1 GCA_009917805.1 Verrucomicrobiota bacterium | reverse complement strand
TGCCGGCCGGCGCCTGGGCACGGACCTCGCGGACGACGCGGACCTGGCGGGCGACGTCGATGAGCGGGTCATGCGCCGGCTGATAGCCGTCGCTGGGCGGGTAGGCGGCCGGACGCTGGAGGTGCGGGTTGTAGTAGGGCGAGCCGGCGGTGGTGTTGAGGATCTTGACGCCGAGTTCGCCCAGCAGCTTCACGAAGGCGAAGGTCTCGGTGAGGTCGATCTCCGTGGGCTGGGCGTGGTTCACGCCGAAGGCGTAGCGATAAGGCAGGCAGGCGGAGAAGTCTTCGGGGATGCCGGGGCCGAGCTTGCCGGGTTGGCTGAGGGCGGGGTCCGGCCGGAACGGGACCATGTCGAACAGGCTCAGGCGCACGCCGATGTCGATCGCATTGCCGTCCGCGCGGATGCCGGCGATGATGTCGCGGAGGATGCGGGTGCGGTTCTCGAACGAGCCGCCGAACTTGCCCGGGCGCGTGTGCGCGCCGAGGAACTCGTGCAGGAGGTAGCCGTGGCAGTGCTTGATGTCCACGAAGTCGGCGCCGCAGTCGCGGGCCACGCGCGCGGCCTTGACGTAGCAGCGGATCAGTTCCTCGACGTCGGCGTCGGTGAGGACCTGGTCGTCGGAGGTGACGTTGAACTTCCTGTCGAGGATCGGGTGGCGGTAGGCGACGCGCGATTCCCAGCGCTTCTTGTCATGCGGGCGGCAGAAGCGGCCGGAGTGGGTGAGCTGGAAGCCGATGACGAGGTCGTCGACGGAGCCCCAACGGGCGAGGTGCTCGGCCTTGAGGATGCGCACCAGCTCCGCGATGCCGGCCTGGTTCTCCTCGTTGATGATCAGCTGGTTCATGTTCGCGCGTCCGTCGGCGCGCACGGCCATGGCCTCGGCGCCGCAGATCAGCTTGGCGCCGCTCGCGCCGAAGCGCTGCCAGCGTCGCTTCATCTCCTCGGAGATGCCGCCGGTGGTGGTGCCGTCCCAGCCTTCCATCGGGTGGATGGCGATACGGTTGCCGATGGTCTTGCCGTTGACCTTCGTGCGGCCGATGGGCTGCGAGAGGGGATTGCCGGCGCCGGCTTCGATGGCGTCCTCGAGCGGGAGGTCGGCGCCGACGCTGGCGCAGTGGGCGCGGAAATCGGCGACGGTCTTGAGCGTCGCGACGCGGGTCAGCTTGAAGGGGGTGGTCATGGGAAGGTTCAGCGGGGGATGTTGAGGCGGTCGGAGATGCGGCGGGTGCGGACCATGGCCTCGGCCATGCGGGCGGTCTCGTCCGGACCGCGGACGTCCTTGCAGGCCGGGTGCGGCTCGGGCGAGGCGATGACGCCGAGCTGGTGCAGGAGATGGGCGGTGCTATGCTTGTAGGCGGCGGCGCTGCCCTTGGCGTCGAGGCGGAACACCTGGTCTTCGAGCGACTGGAAGGCCTCGAAGAGCTTGTAGACGCGGGTGTCGAAGCGACCGGTGCCCGTGGGGAACTTCTTGCCCGGTGCGCCGTCCTCGAGCCACATGTCCTTGGCGGCGCAGATCTGCGGGGCCGCGCTGCTGGCGGCGCCGATGAGGAGGGGCAGGCCGGTCTTGATCGCGGTGGCGATGCCGTAGTCGTCGCCGCTGTGCGGGGCGAAATCGAGCTTCAGGTCCTTGCACATCGCGGCCCAGTAGAGGAAGTGGGGTTCGTCGAGCGTGCTCACCTTGCCGCCGACGAACTTGGGGTGGATGGCCAGCTGGTGCAGGAGCCATGGTTCGTAAGGGGTGGCCCACGGGACGAAGGAGGGCTCGAGGGCGTGCACGATGCCCGGGCGGATGAGCCATTCGGCGATCTCGTAGTAGCCGTCGCGGCGCCGCTCGGGGTCGAGCGAGTTGAGCCACTTCGACGTCATGATCATCACCTCGCAGTGGTCGTGGGCCTGGACCAGGTCCAGCAGCCCGCGGTAGCGCTCGGCCTTGAAGGCGGTGTCGTCCTGCGCGCCCCGCGCGGTGATGCCGGCGATGAAGCGCAGGTCCGGGAAAGCCAGGCGGAACTGGCGGAGCACCTCGGCGTACAGCCGGTCGTCGAGGTCGAAGATATAGCCGGTGTCGGCGTTGAGCACCGGCACCAGCTCGACGCCGTAATGCTCGGCGGCCGCGAGCTGCCAGCGGATCTCCGAACCGAAGCTCTCCCAGTCCGGCTTGCCATCCTTGAACGGCAGCAGCACGGCGGAGCACAGGCGGGCCTTCGTGCGGTGGTCGACGAGCGCCTCCTCGGCGGTCCAGGCCCACTTCG
>RGES01000289.1 GCA_009917805.1 Verrucomicrobiota bacterium | reverse complement strand
GCCGCCGCGAAGTCCGGCGACTGCGTCGTGATCGCCGGCAAGGGCCACGAGACGACCCAGGAATTCGCCGACACGGTGGTGCCTTTCGACGACCGTCAGGTCGTCCGCGAGATCCTTGAGCTCCGGAGGGGCGCGCAGCCGTGATGCCGAACTTCTCCTCAGCCGACCTCGCCGCCTGGGCCGAAGGCCGCTGGACCGTCGCGCCGGACGCCGCGGTCACGGGCTTCGGCACGGACACCCGCGCGCTCCGCGCCGGCGACGTCTTCGTGGCCGTGCGCACCGAGCGCCGCGACGGCCATGACTTCCTCGGCGCCGCCCGTGCGCAGGGCGCCGCCGCCGCGCTCGTCGGCCGACCCGTCGACGCCGACCTTCCGCAGCTCGTGGTCGACGATCCGCTCGCCGCGCTCCGCCGCGTCGCCGCCCGCTGGCGCGCGCGCTTCAAGGGCCAGGTCGTCGGCGTGACCGGCAGCGTCGGCAAGACCTCGACGAAGGAGCTGCTCGCCGCGCTCCTCGGCGCCGAAGCCTTCGTCACCGAAGCGAACCTCAACAACACCATCGGCGTCCCGCTGATGCTCCTCCGCGTCGAGCCGGCGCGCCATCGCTTCGCCGTGATCGAGGCGGGCATGAGCCTTCCGGGCGAGCTGGCCGTCTCGGCCGCCGTCCTCCGTCCGGACCTCGCGATCGTCACCAACGTCGCGCCGGTCCATCTCGAAGGCGTCGGCTCGCTCGCCGGCGTCGCCCGCGAGAAGGCTTCGCTCGTCGCCGCGCTCGCGCCGGGCGGCCGCGCCATCGTCCCCGCCGCGCTCCTCGCCTGGCCGGAGTTCGCCGCCCACGCCGCGCGCTGCGTCGCCGTGCAGTTCGAAGGCGAAGCCGCCCCGGCCGTCGCGCCGGCCCGGCTCGTCCGCGCCGCCATCCTCGCCGACGCGCGGGGCCAGCGTTCGCTCGTGCTCGACGGCGAGGTCTTCCCGCTCGCGCCGATCTCCGACGGACTCGCCCGCAACGCCGCGCTCGCGCTCGTCGCGGCCCTCGCGGTCGGCCGCCCGGCGGACGCGCTCGCCGCCGTGACGGCGCGCTGGATGCCGCCCGCCGGCCGCGGCAGCGTGCACGTCGAAGGCGACCGCACCTTCTACGTCGACTGCTATAATTCCAGCCCGGCCTCGCTCCTGGATGCGGCCCGCGCCTTCGACCGCCTCAGCCGCGCCTCCGCGGCCCCTCGTCTTTTCGTGCTCGGCGGCATGGCCGAGCTCGGTCCCACCTCCGCGCAACTCCACCGCGACTGCGGCGCGCAGCTGCCTCTCCGCTCCGGCGACCACGTGGTCGCCTTCGGCGGGGAGTCGGCCGCGTTGCTGCAGGGAGTTGCGCTCCCGGGGGTGGAGCTTTCCGCCGTGGCTTCCGTCGAGGACGCCGCGGCCCGCGTCGCCGCGCACCGCGGCGCCGTCTTCCTCAAAGGCAGCCGCTCCTTCGCCCTCGAGCGGTGCCTGCCCGAAACCCTGCGCGCCGCGCTCTCTTTCCACTAGGATGCTTTACCGTCTCAGCGAACTCGTCCACACCTGGGGGCCTTTCCGTCTCTTCGAGTACATCTCCGTCCGCGCGATCATGGCCGGGGTGACGGCGTTGCTGCTGGGCATGTTCTTCTCCGGCCGGCTGATCGCCGTGCTCGCGCGCCTGCGTCAGCCCGAGCGTTCGGCCAAGCTGATGGGCGACCTCGCCAAGGAAGGCGGCAAGGTCCCGACGATGGGCGGCCTCATCATCGCCGTCGCGATGATCCCCTCGGTGCTCCTCTGGGCGCGCCTCAACGTCCTCGTGCTCGCCGCCCTCTGGTGCCTCGTCGGCATGGGCCTCGTGGGCCTCTACGACGACTGGCTCAAGGTCCGCCACGGCAGTTCCGACGGCATCTCCGCGCGCCTGAAGCTGGCGGGGCAGGGGCTCGTCGCGCTGATCGCCCTGGGCATCGTGCTCCTCGACCCCGCCTACCGCGAAAGCCTCTGCGAGATCTGGCTGCCGATCCTCAACGGACCGCTCTGGTCGGCGAAGTCGCTCGGGTGGCCCTTCGTCGCGTGCCTCGGCGTCGCCGGCGTGTTCTTCGTGCTCGTGTGCGTGGGCAGTTCCAACGCGGTCAACCTCACCGACGGCCTCGACGGCCTGGCCATCGGCTGCGTCCTCATCACCACGATGATCTTCGGCGCGGTCGCCTACCTCGCCGGCCACCATGAGTTCGCGACCTACCTGCGCATCAGCTACGTGCCGGGC
>RGES01000288.1 GCA_009917805.1 Verrucomicrobiota bacterium | reverse complement strand
CACGACCTGGTAGTTCAGCTCCATGCGATGACGGGCGTCCTCGAGGTAGCCGACCGACAGCGCGACCTGCTCGGCGCAGCCGGGGTGGGTCCGGCCGATCAGCCGGAGCTTCTCCTCGACCGAGACGAGCATGCGGGCGCGGACGCCGCGGCGGACCGACTCCTCATAGGCCAGCTCGGCGTCGTCTTCGTCCTCGTCGGTCGGCGGAGGCGGCGGCGCGGCCTTGAGGGCCTCGTCGACGAAGAGCTCCAGCAGCACCTCGAGACGGGCGCACAGGGCGTAGAGCGGGATGAAGACCTCGGAGACGCGGGCGGTGGGCGAAGCGGGCCCTTTGACCATGCGCGCGAGCAGCTTCTCCATCTCGCGGAGCCAGTCGTTCCACGAAGGGTCGGCGAGCACGGGCGCGTCGCCGGCGACATGGAAACGCAGGCAACGGCTGAGGATGGTCGGCAGGACGCGGTAGTAGTTCGCCGTCTGGAGGATGATGAGCGTGCCGGGCGGCGGCTCCTCGAGCGTCTTCAGGAACGCGTTGGCGGAATCGGACTGGAAACGGTCGGGCTCGTTGACGATCACGACGCGGTGCGGCGACAGCGAGCTCAGCCGGAGGGCGGCGACGACCTCGAGGGTGTTGTCGATGGTGATGCGGCGCGACTTCTTGGCCGGCCGCAGCACCCGGCAATCGGGATGCCCCAGCGGGTCGGCGTCGCCGAGGTGCATCGCGGCGAGCTGTTCGGCGGCGTTCGCGAGCAAGGCGCCGTCCGCGCCGGTGAGGAGCACGGCGTGGGGCATGCGGCCCTCGGCGCGGGCGCGCGCGAGCACCTTCAGGACCGGAAGGTCAGCGGAAGCGGCGGGCGATTTCATGCCAGATCTCCTCTTCGACGGCTTCGGGCGGACGGGCGGCGTCGACCACGAAGAAGCGCTTCGGCTCCTCCTGGGCGAGCGTGTGATAAAGGGCGCGCACCTTGCGATGGAAGTCGGCGCCGAGGACCTCGAACCGATCGGCCTGGCCGTGGTCGCGGACGGAGGCGCGCCCGAGGCCGCGCGAAGGATCGAGGTCGAGCAGGATGGTCAGGTCCGGGCGGACGGGGCCGCAGGCGAGGCGATTGGCCGATTCGATGAGCGCGCGGTCGAGGCCGCGGCCGCCGGCCTGGTAGGCGACCGTGGAGTCGATGAAACGATCGCACAGCACGACCTGGCCCGAGGCCAGGGCGGGCGCGATGACGTCGGCGACGAGCTGCGCGCGGCAGGCCGCGAACAGCAAGGCCTCGGCGGCCGGCTGGATGGCGGAGCCGGGGTGCTTCAGGACGTCGCGCATCTTCTCGCCGAAGGGCGTCCCGCCGGGTTCGCGCAGGCTCAGCACGCCCGAGCCGGAGGCGCGGAGACGTTCCGCCAGGCGGGTCAGCTGCGTGGACTTTCCCGCGCCTTCCCCCCCTTCGAACGTGATGAATTTACCGGCGATCGGCATGCGCCCCCAAGATGCCCGCCGAAGGCCCCAAAGCGAGCGGAGAAACCCTCTGCGAATAAAAAGGCCCGGCATCGGCCGGGCCTTTCGAAGGAAGCGAGCCGAAGCTCAGATGCCGGTCGGCGTCGGGTTGACCTGCTTCTGCTCGACGGTGCGGTCGACGTTGTCCGTGATCTTCTTGAGCGTGGCGTCGAGGGTCTCGCTGCCGCCGGTGGTGGTGTTCATCGGAGCGCCCGGGGCGCCGGTCTTGTCTTCCTTGGCGACGGTATCCGTGACCTGGGAATCGGAAATCACCGTGCCGAAATTCTTGTTGGGCGCGCCGCCGAGGCCGCCGCCGAAGATCTGCGCGCGGGTCGGCATGGTCTGGGCCATGGCGTTGACGGTGGTGGCGACTTCGACGGGCAAGGTGGAATTCTGGCCGAGCAAGGCGGCGATGGCGGCCATGTCCTCGGCCGGGATCGGGTAGAGCATGATCTGCACCGGCTTGGAAAGCACGGCCAGCGCAGCGGCGGAAGGAGCGGGGGCCTTCGGCGCGCCCGGAGCCGTGACCGCCGGCCTGGTGAGGCTGCCGATGAGCGCGGCGGAAGCGACGGCGCTGGAAGCCTGCATGCCGGGTTCGACGGTGATCGGGCCGGCGTTGGAGCTGAAGACGGTGGTCTCGACGGAGCCGCGGACGCAATCGACGACGATGCGACCGACGCCGTCGGGTCCGACGCGGTACTCGACGGTGAAGACCGTGCCGCGGATACGGACGAGGCCGGCCGGGGTCTTGACGGTGAAGGTGGAGAG
>RGES01000287.1 GCA_009917805.1 Verrucomicrobiota bacterium | reverse complement strand
AGCATGCTGACGATGTAGAAGATCGCGATGGCCGGCTGGGTGAAGCCCGCCACGACCATGGCGTAGACGCTGTCCCCCTGGTAGGCGACGGCGACCGACTTGAAGGTGAAGTGCAGGAGGTGGAAGACGATGAAACCGAGGATCACGACCCCGGAGTAGGGCATGGTACGGGAGCCGAGGGTCGCCCGACGGGTGGCGTCGACCGCGGGACCACCCGCCCGGGAGGCCTTATTTTCAAGGGAAAGCTTGATTCCCACCCAGATATGAGCGAAAACGCTAATTAAAAGGACGGTTCGGGCGGTCCAGACGAGCCCGGGGTGATCATGGAGCCACTTGGCGTACTCGTTGAGGGCGGCTGGACCCTTGAACATCAGCAGGTTGCCGAGGAGGTGGCCGAAGACGAAGCCGACCAGGACAAGGCCGGTGAGGGCCATGACCACCTTCTTCCCGATGGAAGAGGGTTGGCACGTAGAACAGCAGGAGCTTGCGGGCATGGTGGACGGAGGGTGCGGGGCGCGGATGGACGCAAAAGCCATCAAATAGGCTCGCCGCCGACCGACCACCCCGGAGAGGGAATTTCAGGGAGGTATTAGCCCAAGGGCCCCTATTTGTGAAAAACCCTCATAGGCGGCCCTGGCCCACCCCGGCGACAATCGTCGGAATAACCGCTTGCCAGCCTTTCCCCTGCCCTTGAAATCCGAAAGTCCAGACCGGCTTACCGCATGCGGACCAGCCGGTCTTATCTTTTTTTACGCCCTCACCACGTCCGCGACCGCCCCATGAAATACATTTTCGTCACCGGAGGAGTCATCTCCTCCCTCGGCAAAGGCCTCACCGCCGCCGCCCTCGGCGCGCTGCTCGAGTGCCGCGGACTCAAGGTGCGCATCCAGAAGTTCGACCCGTACCTCAACGTCGATCCGGGCACCATGAGCCCCAACCAGCACGGCGAGGTCTACGTCCTCGACGACGGCGCGGAGACGGACCTCGACCTCGGCCACTACGAGCGCTTCACGTCCGGCGTCCTCTCGCGCCTCAACTCCCTGAGCTCCGGCCAGGTCTACGAGACGGTCATCCAGAAGGAACGCCGCGGCGATTACCTCGGCAAGACCGTGCAGGTGATCCCGCATGTGACCAACGAGATCAAGGATCGCATCCTCAAGGGCGGCGAAGGCGTCGACGTGCTCATCACCGAGATCGGCGGCACCACCGGCGACATCGAAGGCCTGCCCTTCCTCGAGGCGCTCCGCCAGTTCCAGCACGACGCCGGCCGCGAGAACGTGGCCTTCCTGCACTGCACGCTGGTGCCCTTCATCAAGGCCGCGGGCGAGCTCAAGACGAAGCCCTCGCAGCAGTCCGTCGCCAAGCTCCGCGAGATCGGCATCCAGCCCGACCTGCTCGTCTGCCGCACCGACCGCCCCATCGGCGAGGACAACCGCCAGAAGCTCTCGCTGTACTGCAACGTCGGCCTCGACGCCGTGTTCGAATGCCGCGACGTCGAGCATTCCATCTACGAGCTCCCGATGCAGCTCGCCGAGCAGCGCATGGACGAAGTCGTCGTCAAGCGCCTCGGCCTGCAGTGCCAGCCGATCGACATCACGCCGTGGCGCGAGATCGTGCGCCGCCTCCTCGAGCCGAAGCACCGCGTGCGCGTCGGCGTCGTCGGCAAGTACATCGAGCTCCAGGACGCGTACAAGTCCGTCTACGAATCCATCACGCACGGCGGCATCGCCAACGAGACCGCCGTCGAGGTCGTGCGCATCGACGCCGAAGACCTCGAGACCAAGGGCACCGCGCAGCTCGAAGGCCTGGACGGCATCCTCGTCCCGGGCGGCTTCGGCAACCGCGGCATCGAGGGCAAGATCATCGCCGCCCGGTTCGCCCGCGAGCGCAAGGTCCCGTACTACGGCCTCTGCCTCGGCATGCAGATCACCGTCATCGAGTACGCGCGCCACGTCCTCGGCCTCAAGGACGCCCACTCGACCGAATTCGCGCCCGAGACGAAGAACCCGGTCATCCACCTCATGGAGTCGCAGAAGAGCGTGGTGACCAAGGGCGGCACGATGCGCCTCGGCTCCTACGACTGCGCCCTGACCCCGGGCAGCCGTTCCCGCGCCGCCTACGGCGCCGACAACATCAAGGAACGCCACCGTCACCGCTTCGAATACAACGACGCCTACCGCGCCCGCCTCGAGGCCGCCGGCCTGATCGTCGGGGGCACGAACCCCCAGAGCGGCCTGGTCGAGATCGTCGAGGTCAAGGACCA
>RGES01000286.1 GCA_009917805.1 Verrucomicrobiota bacterium | reverse complement strand
TCCCATGCGTATCGCCATCACTTCCGGCTACTTCGACCCGATGCACCGCGGCCATCTCGAACTGCTCGAACTCTCCCGCGCCCAGGGCGACGTGCTTTGGGTGATCGTCAACACCGACGCCCAGGCGGCCCTGAAGAAGGGCAAGGCCTTCATCGAGCAGGACACCCGTCTGGCGGTCACCGCCGCCCTGCGCGTCGTCGACCGCGCGGTGCTCTCGATCGATACCGACGGCTCGGTCTGCGCCACGCTCGACTGGCTCATCGGCGAAGCCAAGGCCCAAGGCCATGAAGCCGTCTTCTGCAAGGGCGGCGACCGCAACGCCGGCAACATTCCGGAGATGACCGTCCTGAATAAGCACGGCGCGAAGCTCATCGACGGCCTCGGCGCCAAGATCGACAGCAGCTCGCGCATCATCGCCGCTGCGAAAAAACCTTCCGCTTGAACCTTTCCCTCTCTAACTCATCCCACACATGAAAAAGCGCGCGCTCATCACCGGCATCACCGGTCAGGACGGCTCCTACCTCGCCGAATTCCTCCTCGGCAAGGGCTACGAGGTCCACGGCCTCATCCGCCGCTCTTCGTCCTTCAACACTTCGCGCATCGAACACCTCTACATGGAGGACCTCGTCCGCGACATTCACACGAAGAAGATCCAGCTCCATTACGGCGACCTCGGGGACTCGACCAACCTCATCCGCGTCATCGGCGACGTCCAGCCCGACGAGATCTACAACCTCGGCGCGATGTCCCACGTGAAGGTCTCCTTCGACGTCCCGGAATACACGGCCGACACCGACGGCATCGGCACGCTCCGCCTGCTAGAAGCCATCCGCATCCTGAAGATGGAGAAGAAGGTCCGGGTCTACCAGGCCTCCACGTCCGAGCTCTACGGCAAGGTCGTCGAAGTCCCGCAGTCCGAGACGACGCCCTTCTACCCGCGTAGCCCCTACGGCGTCGCCAAGATCTACGCCTATTGGATCACCCGCAACTACCGCGAGGCCTACGGCATCTTCGCCTCCAACGGCATCCTCTTCAACCACGAGTCCGAACGCCGCGGCGAGACCTTCGTCACCCGCAAGATCTCCCTCGCCGTCGCCAACATCGTCCACGGCCGCCAGGACTGCCTCTTCCTCGGCAACCTCTCCGCGCAGCGCGACTGGGGCTACGCCCCGGACTTCGTGCAGTGCATGTGGCTCATCCTGCAGCACAAGCAGCCGGACGACTTCGTCATCGCCACGGGCAAGATGTACACGGTCCGCGAATTCTGCACCCACGCCTTCCGCCGCGCCGGCATCGAGCTCGACTGGCAGGGCACGGGCGTCGACGAGAAGGGCGTCGACCGCAAGTCGGGCAAGACGCTCGTCGCCGTCGACCCGCGCTACTTCCGCCCGACCGAGGTCGAGCAGCTGCTCGGCAATCCGGCCAAGGCCGTCCGCGAGCTGGGTTGGAATCCGCAGCAGACCTCCTTCGAGCAACTGGTGCAGAAGATGGTCGACCATGACTTGAAGATGGTCGCCCACGCGAACCGCTGATGGACCGCGCCGCGAAGATCTACGTCGCCGGCCACCGCGGGATGGTCGGCTCCGCCATCGTCCGCGCGCTCCGCGCCGCGGGCCACACGGCCGTGGTCACGCGCACGTCCGCCGAACTCGATCTCCGCGACGGCGCCGCGACGCGCGCGTTCCTCGCCGCCGAACAGCCAGCCTACGTCGTCATGGCCGCCGCCCGCGTCGGCGGCATCAAGGCCAACTCCTCCGAGCCTTACGATTTCCTCTACGACAACCTGGCGATGGCGGCCAACGTCATCGACGGTTCCCGCCGCGCCGGCGTCCGCAAGCTGCTCTTCCTCGGCTCGAGCTGCATCTACCCGAAGCTGGCCCCGCAGCCGATCCGCGAGGAGTCGCTGCTGACCGGTCCGCTCGAGGTCACCAACGAGGCCTACGCGGTCGCGAAGATCGCGGGCATCAAGCTCTGCGACCATGCGCGCGCGCAGCATGGCTGCGACTTCATCAGCGCGATGCCCTGCAACCTCTACGGGACGGGCGACAATTTCTCGCTGGAGAACTCCCATGTCCTGCCGGCCCTGATCCGCAAGATGCACGAGGCCAAGCTCCGCGGCGACGCGTCCTTGAAGCTCTGGGGCACGGGCACGCCGCTCCGCGAATTCCTGCACGCCGACGACCTCGCCGAGGCCTGCCTGCTCCTGCTCGAACGTTACTCGCAGGCCGGCCACATCAACGTGGGCTCCGGCGAAGAACTTTCCATCCGCCAGCTCGCCGA
>RGES01000285.1 GCA_009917805.1 Verrucomicrobiota bacterium | reverse complement strand
GACCTTGTTGTCGGCGGCGAGGTTGCGGAAGGCGTACCATTCGTCCTTGCGCTTCCATTCGGCGCCGAGGTGCTTGTTGGCCGGATGGTCCTTGTCGAGGGGACGCAGGATCGCGACCTGCTGGGCGGGATGACCGTTGAAGAGGCCGCCGATCATGTTGGCGAACCAGGGCCAGTACTTGTCGGCCGCGCCGGCGTCGGACGCCGCATGCACGCCGACGAACGCGCCGCCGTTCTCGAGCCAGGCCTGGAAGGCGGCGCGGCGGGGCAGGGCGGACTTGGCGGCGGCCTCCTTGGCTTCCTTGGAAGCGTCCTTCGCGACGACGTCGCCCATGACGTCGCCGGTGGTGCTCATGAAGGCGACGGCGCGGTACTTGGCCAGATTCTCGGCGGTGAAGACCGAGGCGTCTTCGGTGATGTCGACCTCGAGGCCGGCGGCCTTGAACTGCTTCGCGAGCAGTTCGTTGCCGAGCGGGATCGAGTCCTTGTGGCGGAAGCCGGCGGTCTTCGAGAAGACCAAGGCGCGGTTAGGCTCGGCGGCGAGGGCGGCCACCGAGACGAGCAAGAGGGCGAGGAGGGAGCGCATGTTTCGAGGGCCAGAGGATTAGAGGGCCCGTGGGCCGGAGGCAAGTGCGGCAGGGCCGCGAGGGGACACGTTTCAGGGTATGGAGTATCGAGTTTGGAGTATCGGGGTAGTGCTTGCATTTAGGTAGGGCCAAGCATCCCTGCTTGGCCGCGGCCGACCAAGGATGGTCGGCCCTACCCATGTCAGGTGGAAGCGGTTAGCGGTTGGCGGTTAGGAAATGAATCACCCCGTACCTGCACCTGAACCAGATACCCGATGGCCGAGACCTGGGACCCGAAAATGTAATTCCCGCCATCGGCCGCCCGGAGCTGGCATTATCCATCCAGTCCTCGATTCAGCCCTCAACGCAGCCCTCCATTCAGTCCTCCGTTCTACCAATCCTCCTTCCCTCGGAACGTTTCTCCCGCTATCCCTGTCCTACCCCTGCCCCCACCCCTATCCCAATGTCCCAACTCAACCGACGTTCGTTCCTGAAGAACACCGCCCTCGCCGGCGCTGTCCTCGGCTTCCCTTCCATCATCCCGGCCTCCGCGCTCGGCAAGGATGGCACGGTCGCTCCGAGCAACCGTCTCCAGCTCGTCGGCATCGGCCTGAAGGCCCAGGGCGGCGGCGACATGCGCCAGCTGATGTCGAAGAAAGGCGTCCAGGTCATCGCCGTCTGCGACGTCGATCGCCGCGTGCTGAAGAGCGCGTCGGAGGCCGTCGTGAAGAAAGGCATGGCCGCCCCGAAGCAGTATGTCGATTTCCGCGAGATGCTCGCGAAGGAAAAGCCCGACGCCGCGGTGCACGGCCTCCCTGACCACTGGCACGGCGTCATCAGCTGCGCGCTCCTCCGCGCGGGCATCGACGTCTACGGCGAGAAGCCGCTCGCGAAGACCTGGGCCGAAGGCAAGGCCATCGCCGACGCGGTGAAGGAGAACGGCCGCGTCTGGCAGACGGGCATGTGGCAGCGCTCCACCCCCAATTTCCGCCGCGGCGTCGAACTCGTCCGCAACGGCATGCTCGGCAAGATCCATAAGGTCGAGGTCGGCACGGGTCCGAACAAGCAGGTGATGCCGCCCGCCCCGCAGCCCGGCGAGAAGGCGCCCGCCGAAGTCGATTACGACATGTGGGTCGGTCCGTCGGCCGAGTTCGCCTACGACCCGCGCGTCTTCCACTTCCACTGGCGCTGGAACCTCAACTTCGGCGGCGGCATGCTGCTCGACTGGGTCTGCCACCATCCGGACATCGCCGCCTGGGCGATGGCGAAGGACGCCGAGTTCCCGGTCTCCGTCGAAGGCACCGGCAAGCTCCGCGAGGCACCGTGGGACACCCACGCCGAATACGATTACACCGTGGGCTACGCCGACGGCTTCAAGATGTCGATCAGCAGCTCCTTCATGGGCATGCGTTTCCATGGCGAGAAGGGCGAGCTCTTCGTCACCCGCGGCAAGCAGGAGTGCTCCGTCGCCGGACTCTGGGAGAAGGACCTCGGACCGGACGCCTGGCGCTGCCCCGGCACGACCGACCACTACCAGGAGTTCGTCGACTGCGTGCAGTCGCGCCGTCGCCCGATCTCGCACGTCATGGCCGCGCACCACACCACGACCATCGGCCACCTCGGCAACGCCGCGATCTTCACCGGCCGTAAGCTCAAGTTCGACGGCGCCGCGGGCAAGTTCGTCGACGACGCCGGCGCGACCGCGATGCTCTCGCGCGAACTCCGCAA
>RGES01000284.1 GCA_009917805.1 Verrucomicrobiota bacterium | reverse complement strand
GGCGGTTTCCGCGGCGAAGCCCCGTTCATCATGAATTACTTCATGGAGTGCGTCCTCGAGGGCGCGTGGGAATATTCCCCGACGCCGCTCGTCCCTGGTCCGTCGCTCAAGGTCCAGCCGGCCTCCTCTTCGTTCGCGAAGTTCCGCGAATCCAACCGCGTCCTCGGCCGCGCCGAGCAGTTCCATGGTCCGTCGCTCTCGCCGACCGACGCCTATGCGAAGATGCGCGCCACGCCCGACCTGGCCGTCGACCTGCTGCTGTCCGAGCCGCAGATCGCCCAGCCGACGCACTTCAGCTTCGACACCCGCGGACGTCTCTGGGTCACGCAATATCGGCAGTATCCTTACCCGGCCGGCGTCAGCATGATCAGCCGCGACAAGTATTACCGCTCCCACTACGACCGCGTCCCGCCCGCTCCGCCCCACCATGACCGCGGCGCCGACGTCGTCTCGATCCATGAGTCGACCAAGCATGACGGGGTCTACGACAAGCACACGGTCTTCCAGGACGGTCTCAACATGGCCAACTCCGCCGTGCGCGCCCATGGCGGCGTCTGGGTGATGAACCCGCCCTACCTGCTGTTCTATCCGGATGCGAACGACGCCGACGATATCCCCGACGGGCCGCCGGTGGTGCATCTCTCCGGCTTCGGTCTCGAGGACACGCACTCCGTCGGGAACGGCCTCATCCTCGGCCCTGACGGCTGGCTCTACGGCGTGCATGGCAGCACGTCGTCCTCGCGTGTGGTGCGTCCCGGCTTCGATTCCGCGGACGCCGCTCCGGTGCATTTCGAAGGCTGCATGGTCTGGCGTTACCACCCGAAGACGCGCGAGTACGACATCTTCAGCGAAGGTTCGGGCAATCCCTTCGGCCTCGAGTTCGACGGCGACGGCCGCATGTACTCCGGCCATAACGGCGGCAACACGCGCGGCTGGCACTACGTCCAAGGCGGCATCTATCTCAAGCAGGGCGTCGATCCCGGCAAGTTCGGCCCGGCCCGCAGTCCCTATTCCTTCGGGCAGCTGCCGATCCTGGGCACGCTCACCAAGGTCCCGCGCTTCGCCCATTTCGGTTCCTTCATCGAAGGCACGGCGATGGCCCCGGGATACCAAGGTCACCTGTTCTCCCTCGACCCCTTGCATAACACCGTCACCGACTCCGAGCGCATCCCGCAGGGCTCGACCTACGTGACGACCGACAAGGGCATCGCGATGTGGTCCGAGGACGTCGGCTTCCGTCCGCTCTACAGCGCCAACGCCCCCGACGGCTCGCTCTTCGTGTCCGACTCCGCGACAAAGGGGCGAAGCTGGAGACCGATACGAACCTCGAAGGTAAGACGACGGCCCAGCTCGTGGCGTTGCTCGGCCATCCGAACAAGTTCCACCGCACGGCTTCTTTGCAGCTCCTGGCTGAACGGCGCGACCCTCAGGCGATCGCCTTGCTCGACGCCCAGCTCGCGGCCGACAAGGGCAGGGGAGCCCTTGGTTCGCTCTGGGCCCTTTACCAGGTCGACGCGCTCACCGATGCCCGCGCGGTCGCCGCGCTGACCCATGCCTATGCTCCGGTCCGATTCTGGGCCACGCGCTTCCTCGGCGACAAGCCGGCCAGATGCTCAAGCTCGTCGCCGCTCTCGCTTCGCGCGATGAGGATGCGAACGACGCGTACATCCCCTTGCTGCTCTGGTTCGCTTTGGAATCGCATGTGATGCTCGACCGCGACGCCGTGGTCGGCTTCGCCAAGGATCCCGGCGTCTGGGACCGCCCGCTCGTCCAGCAGCACCTGCTGCCCCGTCTGATGCGTCGCTTCGCCACGGAAGGCCGCCGGGCCGACCTGCTCGTCTGCGCCCAGTTGCTCCGCTTCGCGCCGACGCCTGCCCATGGTGCTTATCTCATGAAGGGGTTCGAAGAGGCGTACCGTGGCCGCGAACTCGCCGGCTTGCCCGATGAGCTTCTCCAGGCCATGGCCGCATCCGGCAAGGCGCCGTTGGTCCTGCGTGTCCGTCAAGGAGAGGCGGCCGCCCTCAAGGAATCACTGGCGCTCATCACGAACAAGAAGGCGGATCCCACCGAGCGGCTCAACCAGGTACGCGTCTTCGGCGAGGTGCGCCGCGACGAAGCGATGGGCGTGCTGCTCACGATCGCCGCTTCGGCGGAGGCCGCGCCGCTGCGTAAGGCCGCGCTGATCTCGCTGATGTCCTATGACCGCCCCGAGGTCGGCGCCCAGGCCGTGACGATCGTCGAGCAGGGAGCCGGCGAGGTGCGCCTCGCCGCGCTGGCCTTGCTCGTCAGCCGCGCCGAATGGTCTCAGCA
>RGES01000283.1 GCA_009917805.1 Verrucomicrobiota bacterium | reverse complement strand
TGACATCCGCTTTCCGGCCTATCTTGGCTTGAAATCCCTTCCCAACCGCCGACCGCTAACCGCCAGAACCTTCGGCCATAACTGGTGTTATGTAAGCATGCGCCCCTCCGCCCTGCTCCTCGCCCTGCTCACGTGCTGCCCGCTCTTCGCCGCCGACGCGCCCAAGGCCGACGCGCCGAAGTCGGAAGAACCGACGGCGAAGCCCGCTGAAAGCGGCGCGCCCAAGGCCGCCGCCAAGAAGGCGAAGAAGACCATGGGCATCCCGGAGATCCCCGAAGGCGTCTCCATCCAGGACGGCGTCAAGCTGCAGGCCGCCTGGGTGAAGGCCCAGGAAGACGCCTCCCTCAAGTCCGGCGAAGACAAGCCGAAGGGCGACGACGACAAGAAGAAGAAAGGCGGACCCCGTGCGGCCGCCGACGAAGCCCTCGCCAAGGCGATGCTGAAAGCCGACCCTTCGCTCAAGCCCGAGCTCGTCCGCGCCTACCTCGAAGCCTCGCACCAGAAGGCGAAAGACGCGACGAAGGGGAAGAAGAAGTGATTTCCCTCCGAAGACAGCATCGAGGATAGATAACCGAAACCCACTCCAACCCGATCATCGACTCGGTCATCCGACCTCTCCTTAACCATGCGCCCCGCCCTCTTACTCTTCGCCACCCTGCTCGCGCTGCCCGGCTTCGCGGCCGATGCTCCGGCCGACTCCCCCGCCGCCAAGAAGCCGGTCCGCCAAGCCAGAAACCAGAACCCGCTTCCCGACAGCGTCGCCGGGGTCCCCGAGGAAGAATACGCCAAGGTGCGCCGCGCCCTGATGATGTCTTACGGCGACGAGACCATCGCCGCCGCCCGCAAGCGCCTGGCCGAGCTCAAGGAGCGCACGCGCTTCACCAACGGTCGCCAAGAAGCCGAAGACCTTCGCCTCGATTTCGAGAAGGCCCGCGACGAGATGGTCAAGGCCACCGTGGATGCGGTCCAGAAGCTCGACCCTTCGATCACCAAGGATTCCTTGGTCCTCACGCTCAACGCCATCGAAGAGGCCGTCAAGAAACGCGGACAGGAAGCGACCCAACGGGCCCGGGAGAAAGAGGCGGCCGAAGCCAAGCTGGCCAAGAAGGACGCGCCTGAAGCCAAGCCGGAGACGCCGGTCGCCGCGGCGCCTGAAGCCAAGCCCATGACGCCCGCGCAACTGCTCGCCGACGTCGAAGGCGTCTCGGCCGAGGACATGAAGAAATTCCGCGCCGCCGCCTTCGTCGCCCAGAAGGACCCCGCCGTCAAGGAACTGAAGGCCAAGCAGAACGAGCTGCGCAAGCAGGCCGAGTTCGCGTCCGCCGACGAAAAGAAGAACATGCGCAACGACTTCGAGACCCTGATGGCCGACCTGCGCAACGCCAACCTCGCCGCGATCAGCAAGGCCGCCCCTTCCCTCAGCAAGGAGACCTTGGAGAAGATCATGGAAGCCGTCGAAGAGCGCACCAAGGCCGCCGCCAAGAAAGCCCCGGCCAAGGCGACCAAGACCCCGCTCAAGCCCTTCCCTTTCGCGGAGAAGAAGTAAGGCGGCGCTAACGCGCCGCGAGGGCCAGGGCTAGGGCTAGTTTGACTGCTTCGGGTAGGGTCGGGACCGCGTCACGACATAGCCTGCATCTAGGCAGGGCGGCCATTGCCATGGCCGCCATTCGCCGAGGCGCGTGAGGACCACCGGGCAGAATCTTCGAAACCAGTCCTCCGTGCAGCCCTCTTGTTTCATATCAACTTTCCCCCATCCCCGGGGTTACTCGAATAGCCCCCACCCCTACCCCTACCCCTATGAACAAACTCTTCCCCATCCTTTTCGGCGTAGCCATCGGTTCCGCCGCGACCTTCTTCGTCATGGAGGCCAAGCAGGCCGCCCCGGCCGCCCCGGTGGCTGAAAAGGCCGCGGCTCCTAAGTTCGCCGGCAAGCCCACCACCGTCGCCAGCAACGACGCCCCGGCGGCTGAGACGCCGCGCAAATCAGGCAGCTCCAAGTTCGGCGGCAAAGGCGGCTTCCTCCCCGAAGAGATCGACGGCGTCACGCCGGAGCAGCTCAACAAGTGCAAGGCCGCGATGATGAAGACCTTCCAGGATGACGACGTGAAGGCCGCGCGCGCCAAGCTCAGCGAGCTCTACAAGGAATCCCAGTACGCTTCCGACGACGAGAAGAAGGGCATGGCCAAGCAGTTCGAAGACATCCAGCTCGAGATCCGCAAGGCGACCAAGGCCGCGATGATGGCGGCCGACGCCGACATCACCGACGACGTCGCCGACAAGGTCCTGGACGCCGTCGAGGAGCGCATGAAGCAGCGCCGCCAGCAGTTCCAGCAG
>RGES01000282.1 GCA_009917805.1 Verrucomicrobiota bacterium | reverse complement strand
AGCGGTTGGCGGTTAGCGGTTGGCGGTCGGGAAGATCAGGGAGCAAAGGGAGACCGGAGACCCAGGTAGGGACGGCTCTCCGAGCCGTCCGTTCGTCTTGCGAGAGCCTTATGAAAATCGGCTCAACGGCGGGTTCGGAGAACACGCCCTACCCATGGCATCGCGAAGTTCGGGAATCAGGCCCGGGACCTGTACCTGAAGACCTGAACCAGAAACCCGAGGGCCGAGACCTGAGACCTGGAAAGTCTTTCTGCCAAGACTACCTCCTAACCGACGATCTTCTTATACGGCTCGCCTTCGTTCTGCGTCGGGCGTTCCGGACGGCCCTTGTAGCGGTACGTCAGGCCCATGTTGTCGATGCCGAGCAGCCAGAGGATGGTCGCGTGCAGGTCGTGGACGTGCAGCGGGGTCTCCGCGGCGCGCAGGCCGAGGTCGTCGGTGCTGCCGATGGTCTGGCCGCCCTTCACGCCGCCGCCGGCCATCCACATCGTGAAGCCGGTCGGGTTGTGGTCGCGGCCGTCGCCCTTCTCGGACATCGGGGTGCGGCCGAATTCGCCGCCCCAGACGACGAGCGTGTCTTCGAGGAGGCCGCGGGACTTGAGGTCCTTGAGCAGGCCGGCGACGGGCTTGTCCATCGAGGCGCAGAGGCCGGCGTGGTTGGATTCGATCTTGGCGTGGGCGTCCCACTTGGAGCCGGCGCCATGGTAGATCTGCACGAAGCGGACGCCTTGCTCGACCATGCGGCGGGCAAGGAGGCAGAGGCGGCCCATGCCTTCGGTGGTCTTGTCGTCGAGGCCGTAGAGCTTGCGGGTGGCTTCGGTCTCGCCGGTCAGGTCGACGACGCCGGGGGCTTCGGCCTGCATGCGGGCGGCCATCTCGTAGCTCGCCAGGCGGGCACCGAGCTCAGAACGGTCGGGGTAGCGTGCGGCGAAGTCCTTGTTCACGCTGTTGATCAGCTGCAGCTTCGACTTCTGCAGGTCGGCGCTGACGGCCTCGGGGGTGTTGAGGTTCGGGATCGGCTCGGAGCCGCCGGAGATGCGGACGCCTTGGTAGACCGCGGGCATGAAGCCGGCGCCCCAGTTGCGCGGGCCGTTGATGACGGTGTTCTGATTGTCCTGCATCACGATGAACGCCGGCAGGTTGCTGTTCTCGGAGCCGATGCCGTAGTTGATCCACGAGCCCAGCGACGGCTTGCCGGCGAGGATCGAGCCGGTGTTCATCTGGCAGACGCCGGCCGAATGGTTGATGCCGTCCGCCTTGCACGAGCGGATGACGGCGAGGTCGTCGGAGCAGGAGGCGATGTGCGGGATCCAGTCGGAGAACCACTGGCCCGACTGGCCGTGCTGCTTCCACTCGCGCTTCGAGGCGAGCAGGGGCGATTTCGATTCGCCCATCGCGGTGATGACGGAGCCGAAGCTGTCAGGCAGGCGCTGCCCCGCGAGCTTGTTGAGCAGCGGCTTGGGGTCGTAGAGGTCCATCTGCGACGGGCCGCCTTCCATGAAGAGGAAGATCACGCTCTTGGCGCGCGGCTTGATGTGGCCGACGCCAGGTTGGAGAGGCGTGCCCGCGGCGGGGACGACGATGTCCTTGGCGAGCAGGTCGCTGAAGGCCATGGCGCCGAGGCCGAGGCCGGCGCCGAAGAGGAAGTCGCGACGCGAGGAGGTTGCTTCGACGCGATGGCAGCGTGGGTCGTTCATTCGACGTAGAGGAATTCGGAGGAATTGAGCAGCGCGTGGCAGAGCGCGGCCAGCGGCGCATGGGCGGTCTTGCCCGCGGGGGCGACGGGCTTGGCCTCGCCGAAGCTGAGGTCGCGGCCTTTGCCGGAGGAATCGCGCATCGTGCCGCTCTTGGTCTCGAAGCGCCAGAAACCGAGGGCGCTCGGCTTGACGTCTTCGTTCGCGTACAGCAGCGACTGGTCGTCGAGGGCGCCGGCGCTCAGGCGGACGTCGTCGATCACGCCGTGGAAGGAGCTTTCCCGGTCGGCGTTCTTGCCGCCGAGCTGGATCGGCTGGGTCGCGGTGCGGACGGCGGTGAGGTGGGTCGCGACGCGATCGTGGAGCAGAGGTTCGTCGTCGTTCGCGAGGTCCTTGAGCGTGAAGGCGACTTCGCCCGGCCCGTTCTTGTCGGCGTAGCGCACGGCGGCGGCGACGTAATAGGGCTTGTTCAGCTCGATGCGCAGGTTCGAGAACTGGACGGCTTCGCCGAACGTGCCGTCGAGCAGCGGCCCGTGCGCCTGGAGGACGAGCACGCGCGGGGCGCGACGGGATTTCTGTCCGGTGACGCCGAACTGCCAGTAGCCGTCGGCCTTGGCCTTGCCGACCTGGGCGGCGATGAC
>RGES01000281.1 GCA_009917805.1 Verrucomicrobiota bacterium | reverse complement strand
CCCCCGCGACCAGATCCTCCGCCTCCGCGCTGAAATCCAGCGCCACGAGGAGCTGTATCGCAAGAAGCACGCCCCGGAGATCTCGGACTTCGAATTCGATAAGCTGGTCGACCAGCTGGCCGACCTAGAACGCGAGTTCCCGATGTTCGCCGGACCCGACCTCGGCATCGGCGACGACAAGTCGGAAGGCTTCCAGCAGGCGGACCACAAGGCCCCGATGCTGTCGCTCGACAATACCTACGACGAAGCCGACTTCCGGGCCTTCGGCGACCGCCTGTACAAGGCCCTCGGCGGCACGGGCCTCGAATTCATCGTCGAACCCAAGGTCGACGGCGTGGCGGTGTCGCTCACCTTCGAGAAGGGGCAGTTCGTCCGCGCGGTCACCCGTGGCAACGGCGCCCGCGGCGACGACGTGACGGCCAACGTCAGCCTGATCCGCGAGATCCCCCGCTCGCTCAAGGGCGCGCCGGACCTCCTCGAGGTCCGCGGCGAGATCTACATGGAGCTCGCCGAGTTCCAGCGCCTCAACCAGCTCCGCGAAGCCGAAGGTGAACCGCTTTACGCCAATCCGCGCAACCTCGCCGCCGGCACGGTGAAACTCCTCGACGGCGAGGAAGCCCGCAAGCGTCGCCTCAGCATCGTCTGCTACGGCCTCGGCGCCTGCGAACCGGCTTCCGCCTTCGCCACGCTCAAGGACTTCAAGCATAAGCTGAAGGCCTGGGGCTTCCCGATCCGCGACGATATCGACGTCCAGCAAGGCGTCGACGCCGCTTGGAAGGCCATCCAGCAGCTCGACGTCCTCCGCCGCGACCTGCCCTTCCCGACCGACGGAGCCGTGGTGAAGGTCAACCGCCTCGAAGACCAGCGCCGCGCCGGCACCACGAGCAAGTTCCCGCACTGGGCCGTGGCGTTCAAGTTCCCGCCCGACCAGGCCGAGACCATCCTCCGCAAGATCAGCATGCAGGTAGGCCGCACCGGCGCCATCACGCCGGTCGCCGAGCTCGACCCCGTGCTGCTCGCTGGCTCGACCGTCGCCCGCGCGACGCTGCACAACGCGGACGAGATCGCCCGCAAGGACATCCGCGAAGGCGACACCGTCCGCATCCAGAAGGCGGGGGAGATCATCCCGCAGGTCCTCGGCGTCGTGCGAGAGAAACGCCCCGCCGAGGCCCAGCCGTTCGACTTCGAAGCCCGCCTGAAGGAACTCGGCCTCGACGCGACCCGCGACGGCGAAGAAGCCGCCTACAAGCTCCGCGCCCCGTCGCGCGAGATGAAGATCCGCCGTCTCGTCCACTTCGCCAGCAAGCAGTGCCTCGATATCGACGGCCTCGGCGACGCCGTGGCCGAACAGCTCGTCGACCTCGGGCTCGTCAACGTCCCCGTCGACGCCCTCGCGATCACGCCCGCCCAATGGCGCATGCTCGAAGGCTTCAAGGACAAGTCCGTCGACAACATGCTGGCCGGCCTCGCGCAGGCCAAACAACGCGAACTCTGGCGCGCGATCCACGCGCTCGGCATCCCGAACGTCGGCATGCAGACCGCCAAGGACCTCGCCCGTCATTTCAAGTCCATGGACGCCCTGGAAGCCGCGCAACCGACCGACCTGCTCGTCACCAAGGTCGGCAAGAAAGGCGGCGTCTCGTATGAATCCGTCATCTCCGGCGTAGGCATCGAGGTCTCCGAATCGATCCTCTCCTTCTTCAGCGACCCCAATCACCGCGACTGGGTCAAGGCCATGCGCGCGGCCGGCCTGAACCTCGTCGAAGCCGCCGCGGCGGGCTCGGTCGAAGGCGTCGCCGGCAAGACCTTCGTGCTGACCGGCACCCTGCCCACGCTCGGCCGCGACGAAGCGCGCGAGCTCATCGAGAAGGCCGGCGGCAAGGTCTCGGGCAGCGTCAGCAAGAAGACCGACTACGTCGTCGCCGGCGAAGAAGCCGGCTCGAAGCTCACCAAGGCCCAGGAACTCGGAATCGCCATCCTCGACGAAGCCGGCCTGCGCGCCCTGCTCGGCAGCTAAGCCCATGTTCGCGCTGTCCTTCCCCAAAGAGATCCCGAGTTTCGGGAGGACGATGACCTTCATCGCGCTCAACGACCTGGCGCATTACGTCATCATCGCCGGAGTGGCGTGGCTGCTCGGCTACGTGCTCTTCCGCGGCTGGTGGCACCATCGCAAGATCATCCCGGAGATGGCCACCGGCGCGGACATGCGGCGCGAGGCCATGTGGTCGGCCCTGACGGTCGTCATCTACGGGCTCGTCGGCGGCAGCACCCTCGCGCTCAAGAAACTCGGCTGGACGCAGCTCTACACCAAGGTCGACGACTACGGCTGGGGCTGGTTC
>RGES01000029.1 GCA_009917805.1 Verrucomicrobiota bacterium | reverse complement strand
GGCGGCGGCGCGGCGGCGCTGCAGACGGTCGAACCACAGGTAGATCACCGGGGTGGTGAAGAGCGTCAGGACCTGGCTCAGGATCAGTCCGCCGACCATCGTGATGCCCAGCGGCTGGCGCATCTCGGAACCCATGCCCGAACCGAGCATCAGGGGCAAGGCGCCCAGGAGCGCGGCCATGGTGGTCATGAGGATCGGCCGGAAGCGCAGCAGGCAGGCCTGGTAGATGGCGTCCTCGGCCGGCAGGCCCTGCGTCCGTTCGGCGTCGAGGGCGAAGTCCACCATCATGATGGCGTTCTTCTTCACGATGCCGATGAGCAGGATGATGCCGATGATGCCGATGACGTCGAGGTCGGTGCGGGCGAGGATGAGCGCCAGCAGCGCGCCGACGCCGGCCGAAGGCAGGGTCGAGAGGATCGTGACGGGGTGGATGAAGCTCTCGTACAGGACGCCGAGCACGATGTACATGACCACGATGGCGGCCAGGATGAGCCAGAGCTCGTTCTTCAGCGCGATCTCGAAGGCCGCCGCGGCGCCCTGGAAGGTGGTGTCGATCGAGACCGGCATGCCGAGGTCCTTCTCGGCCTTCTTGATGGCCTTCACGGCGTCGCCCAACGCGGCGCCTTCGGCCAGGTTGAAGGAGATGCGCGCGCAGGGGAACTGGCCGACGCGCGTGATGGCGAGCTGCGCCGGCTGCTCGCGGAACTTGGCGAGGTTCGAGAGCGGCACCTGCGCGCCGCCGGGAGCGGACACATAGAGCCGACCGAGCGATTCGGGGCCGTCGCGGAACTCGGGCTTCACCTCGAGGATCACGCGGTACTGGCTGGCTTGGGTGAAGATCGTGGAGATGATGCGCTGGCCGAGCGCGTCGTAGAGCACGGCGTCGATGTCGGCCACGGAGATGCCGTAACGGCCCGCGGCCGTCCGGTCGATGTCCACGAAGACCTGGCGGCCGTTGAGCTGCAGGTCGGTCGCCACGTCCTTGACCGCCGGGATGGCCTTCACCTTCTCCATCAGCAGGGGCACCCACTCGGCCAGCTCCTCCATCTTCGGCGTCTGGAGCAGGAACTGGTACTGGGTGCGGCTGACGGCGGTGTCCACGGTCATGTCCTGCACGGGCTGCAGGTAGAGCGCGACGCCCTCGAGCTTGGCCATCTTCGCCTTGAGGCGTTCGGCGATGGCCGGGGCGCGCGACCGACGCTCTTCGAGCGGTCGCAGGTTGATCACCATGCGACCGGAGTTGACCGTGGAGCTGGTACCGTCGACGCCGATGAACGAAGCAAGGCTTTCCACGTCGGGGTCGGACAGGATCTCCTGCGCGATCTCCTGCTGCTTGACGGCCATGGCGGCGAAGGAGATGTCCTGCCGGGCCTCGGTGACGGCCTGGATCACGCCGGTGTCCTGCAGGGGGAAGAAACCCTTGGGAATGAAGACGTAGAGCAACGCGGTCAGGACGAGCGTGCCTACCGCGGACCAAAGGGTCAGGGTCTGGCGGGCGAGCACCCAGCGCAGCGCCAGGCCGTAGCGGCGGATGACGTCGTCGAAGAAGGCGCCGAGGGCGCGGCTCCAGCGGGCTTCTCCGCCCGGCGCCTCATGCTTCAGCATGCGGCTGCACATCATCGGCGTGAGGGTCAGCGAGATGACGGCCGAGATCAGGATGGCCACGGCCAAGGTGATGGCGAACTCGCGGAAGAGGCGGCCGACGACGTCGGCCATGAACAGCAAGGGGATGAGCACCGCGATGAGCGAGAACGTCAGCGAGATGATCGTGAAGCCGATGTCCGCCGACCCCTTGAGCGAGGCCTCCATCGGGGAATCGCCCTGCTCGATGTAGCGGGAGATGTTCTCGATCATCACGATCGCGTCGTCCACGACGAAGCCGGTCGCGATGGTCAGCGCCATCAGCGTGAGGTTGTTGATCGAGAAGTCGCAGAGGTAGATCACCGCGAAGGTGCCGATGAGCGAGAGCGGGACGGTGATGCCCGGGATGACGGTGGCGGGCACGCTGCGCAGGAACACGAAGATGACCGCGACGACGAGGATGATGGAGAGCAGGAGCTCGACGCGGACGTCGTCGACGGAGGCGCGGATGGTGACGGTGCGGTCCGTGAGGACGGTGACCTTGGCGGCCTCGGGCAAGGTGGCCTGCAGCGTGGGCAGGATCGCCTTGATGCGGTCGACGACGGCGATGACGTTCGCGCCGGGCTGGCGCTGGATGTTCAGGATCACGCCCGGGGACTGGCCGCCGGGGTTATGCCCCGCCCAGGCGGAGAGGTAGACGTTCTCGGCGCCGTCGGTCGTGTCCGCCACGTCGCTCAGGCGCACGGGCGAGCCGTTGCGGTAGGCGAGGATGACGCGGTTGTACTCGTCCGGCGAACGGAGCTGGTCGTTGGCGTCGATGGTGGACGACTGCTTCAGGCCGTCGAAGCTGCCCTTGGCGCTGTTGGCGTTGGCGCCCACGACGGCCTGCCGGACGTTCTCGAGGCTGAGGCCGTAGGAGGCGAGCGCCGCCGGGTTCACGCGGATGCGGATCGCGGGACGCTGGCCGCCGGAGATGCTGACCATGCCCACGCCGGAGACCTGCGAGAGCTTCTGGGCGAGGCGGGTGTCGACGAGGTCGGCGACCTTGGGCAACGGCAAGGAATCCGAGGTGACCGCGAGCGTCATGATCGGCGCGTCGGCGGGGTTCACCTTGCTGTAGATCGGCGGCGTGGGCAGACCCTGCGGAAGATAGGCCGACGCTTCGTTGATGGCGGCCTGCACCTGCTGCTCGGCGACGTCGAGCGAGATCGCGAGGTCGAACTGGAGCGTGATGGCGGAAGCCCCGGCCGAACTGGTCGAGGCCATCTGGGTGAGGCCGGGCATCTGGCCGAGCCGGCGTTCGAGCGGCGCGGTGACCGCGGTCATCATCACCTCGGGACTGGCCCCGGGATAGAACGTGGCCACCTGGATGGTCGGGTAGTCGACCTCCGGCAAGGCGGAGACGGGCAACGCGCGGTAGCCGATGCCGCCGCAGATCATCAGCGCCACCATCAGGAGCGTGGTGGCGACCGGCCTCTCGATGAACGGGCGGGAGAGGTTCATGCCGGCTTACTTGGCGGCCGGGGCTTCGGTCGGCGCGCCGGCCGGCTTGCGTCGTCCGGCGACGACGACCTTCGTGCCGGTCTGCAGCCGGTCGAGGCCGTCGGCGGCGATGACCTCGCCGGCCTTCAGGCCTTCGAGGATCTCGGTGTTCAGGCCGTCGACGACGCCGGTGCGCACGGTGCGACGCGTGACGGTGTCGTCCGGGTTCAGGATGAAGACGAAACGGTCCTTGTCGCTGATCTGCACGGCGGCGGTGGGGGCGAGAAGCACGCCCTTCTTGTTCTCGACGGTCAGGCGGATGTTCACGAACTGGTTCGGGAAGAGGCGGCGGTCGGCGTTGGCGAACAAGGCCCGCAGGCGGAGCGTGCCCGTGCTGGCGTCGATCTGGTTGTCCAAGGCGGAGAGGTCGCCGATGGCCAGCACCATGCGGCCGTCACGGTCGAAGGCCTCGGCCTTCAGCTGGGCGCCCTGCCCGATCGCGTACTGCAAGGCGGGGATGTCGGACTCCGGCACGCCGAAGACGACCGTGACCGGCTGGAGCTGGGTGATGACGACGAGACCGGTCGTGTCGGCGGCCGAGACGACGTTGCCGACGTCGACCTGGCGGAGGCCCACGACGCCGGCGATGGGCGCGGTGACCTTGGAGTACTCGAGCTGCAGGCGCGCGTTGGCGACGGAGCCTTCGTCGACCTTCACCGTGCCTTCGAGCTGGGCCACCAAGGCGCCGGCGGAATCGAGCTGCTGCCGGGTGATCGCCTCGGCGGCGTCCTGGTAGCGCTTGAGGTCGAGCTTGGCGTTGGCGAGGGCGGCGCGGTCGCGGGCGAGCTGGCCTTCGGCCTGCGTCAGCGCGACTTCGAACGGCCGCGGGTCGATGTCGGCCAGCGGGTCGCCGGCCTTCACGGCCTGGCCTTCGGTGAAGTAGAGCTTCATCAGCTGGCCGCTGACGCGCGGACGCACGGTGACGGTGTTCAGCGCCTTCACGGCGCCGAGGGCCGAGATGCGGATCTCGATGTCGCCGGGCGCGACGGTCGCGGTGGCGACGGAGACCGGAAGATTACGCGCGCCTTTGCCGCCCGCCTTGGATCCGCCGGGCGACTTGCCGCCTTCCTTGGTCTGGGCGGCGAGGGAGACCGCCATCGCGAGTAGCAGCGTGGCGGAAAAGAGACGGGGGCGGATCATGGTGACGAGCTGAAGGGGTGGAGGAAAGCCGCGGGAACGAGGTGCGCGACGACCTTCGGACAGTGCCTTCCGCGACGCATGCTGTCAAAGCATGAACCTTGGCTTAAGATGGGATTAAGAAGCCTGCGAACAGGCCTCCGGACCTCACCGAACGGACGCCACGCGGACCCGGGCGAGCGCCGCGGACTGACGCTCGCGGAGGACGGCCTGCGCCTTGGCCACCTTGGCCTTCGCGGCGGCCGGATCCTTGGCCATGGCGAGCACGGCCGGGACGATGCCCGCGAGCTGCGGCTCGTCGTCGAGGTCGAAGAGCCATTCGTGGAGGCCGACGTCCTTCCACATGTTGCCCTTCGAGGTCTGCTCGGCCCAGCGGCAGACGATCGCGGGGATGCCGTTGCCGACGCACATGATGGGCGAGTGCATCTCGTTGCCGAAGAGCCCGGCGCTGCGGACGTAGACGCTGAGGGCTTCGTCGGTGAGCCAGTAATCCTGACGCCAGACCACGCGGTCCTTCACGTCGTCGGGCAGCTTGTCGAAAAGGATCTCCTTGCCCAAGGCCATCTGCGTCCGGTCCTCGGGACAGATGAGCACCTTGAGGTCGGTCTGCTTCACCACGGCGACGATCGCGGCGCGCAGCTGGGCATGGTCATGCTCCTTCATCTCGTCGTTGCGCTTCTGCTTCACCGGGTCGAAGGCGCGTTCCTTGTGGATCGTCCAATAGGGCGTGCTGCGGTAGCGCGGGATGCAGCAGAGGAACTTGCCGCGTTCGAGGCCCCAGCCGTGGAGGAAGGCCTCGGCCTTCTCGTCGTTGCGCAGGTCCGTGGCGAACGCGCCATCGGGACCGAACTCCATCACCGGGCACTTCACGCCGCCGGCCTTGGCGGTCTCGAGCGAGACCGAGTCGCGGAAATAGACGAACTGCGCGCCGGTGAGGATCTCGGCCGCCTCCGGCGTCGGCTTGCCTTGGGTGATGCCGAGGACGCCGTAGGGCTTCGGCCCCTGCTTGCGCCACATCGCCACCTGCTTCTCGCCCACGAGGGAGGGTCCGGAACCGTGCAGGAGGAAATCGTTCTCGGCGTAGAGCTTGGCGACATCGGGCTTCGGGCCGACGAACTTCAGCTTGGGGAAGCGCGCCGAGAGCATCTCCTTCACGCCGTTGTCGACGTTGGAAGGCCAGAGGGTGATCTCGGCCTCGGGGAAATACTTCTCCAGCAAGGCCAGCACGCCGGGAGTATGGGCGATGTCGCCGATGTTCACCGTCTGCCAGGAAGAGCGCAGCACCACGCGCGGAGCGCGCTTCCCTTCGGCGGCTCCCAGCGAAGCGGCGATGGCCGCCACGAAGGCGGATTCCAGGAAACGGCGGCGGGAGAGCATTGTTTTAGGGATAGGGGTAGGGGTAGGGGTGGGCAGAGTCAAACCACCCTTCCCTGCGGGGAGAAACCAGGGAGCAAAGGGAGACCGGAAACCGGGAAGGATGCTGCGGATAAAGATCGGGTCTCAGGTCTCAGCTACTGGTACGAGTTCGGGTTCGGGTTCGGGTTCGGGTTCAGGCTCAGGAGTCAGTCCCGGGACCAGCACCCGAACCTGAACACCTGGATCAGAAACCCGACGGCCGAGACCTGAGACCCGAAACAATGCCCCAGCCAATCATCCGGTCTCCGGTTTCCCTTTGAGCCATCCATCACCTACCCCTGCCCCTACCCCTATCCCTATTGGTTAATTCTTCTTCCCCTCTTCGCGCTTAGGCAGCATCGCGAGATACTGCTCCTGCGCGGCCTTCACCTTGGCCTTCATCGGCTCGACCTGCGGGGTGAGCTCGGCGTAGGTCTTGGCGATCTCCTCGAGGTTCTTGTCGCGCTGCGGGATGTCCTTCTGCGCGGCGGCCAGCGCCTTCTCGGCGTTGGCCTTCTCGCTCTTGGTGAGTTCGAGGGTCTTCGCGGCGGATTCGACCAGGTGACGCTTGGCTTCGACGGGCTTGCCGGCATCGGCGAGCTGCGCACGGATGGCGCCCAGCGCCTTTTCCAGGGCCGGGAGTCCCTCCTTGGCCTTCTGCAGGGAAGCCTGCAGGACCGGCAGCTTCGCGGCATGCTCCTTTTCGGCCGCGGCGGCCGGGGCGGCGAGCTTCTCACGTTCGACGAGATGCATCGAACGCTCCTTGGTGATCGCGGCGACAAGGGCGCCGGCCGGACCGACGGCCTTTTCCGCGGCGACCGCGGCGTCGTCGGCGGCGACCTGGGCGGCGAGCGCGGACTGTTCGACGGACTTGGCGGCGACGAGCGCCTTCTCGGCCTCATCCTGCCCTGCCCGGGCCTTCGCGACGGCGAGCTTGGCTTCGGCGGCCTGCTGTTCGGTCTGCTTCTTCCGGGAGAAATAACTGAAGGAAAAGACGGCGGTGAACGTCCGCGCTTCGCCGTAGGCCTTCTCGGCCGCGACGAGGTTCACGCCGGCCTGCTTGGTCGCGTCGGCGGCCTTCGCCACGGCCAGCGCCTGCGCCTTGGACTTCGCCGCGGCTTCGGCCAAGACGGCCTTCGCCTTGGCGGCGGCGGCCTTGGCGGCCTCGGCGACCTTCTTGAGTTCGTCGACCTTGGCGGTGGCCTCGGTCAGCCGCGCGCGCAGCGGCGTGGTGTATTTGTCGCGGTAGGCGGCGACCGCGGCGTTGGCGACCGCGACGACGGCGTCGCGGTCCTGGCCGAGACGCACGATGGCTTCGGACTGGGCGTCGATGAGCTTCTGCTGCGCCTCGATCCTGCCCATCGCCTCGGCTTCGCTGAGGCGGAGCGGCGCCAGGGTCTTGTCCAAGGCGGCGAATTCGGCCTTGAGCGCCTCGAGCTCGGCGAGCTGCTTCGGCAGCAGGTCTTCGTTCTGCGCGATGGTCTTCCGGGAAGATTCGATGCGGGCGGCGGCGGTCACCTTGGCGGCCTCGTTCTCCGCCTTGGCGGCGACGAGGTCGGCGATGTCCTGCTCGAGCTTGGCGAGCTTCTCCTGCTCGGTGAGCACGCCGACGTTGAACTGGGCGGCCTTGAGGGCGACGATGCGTTCGCGGTGCGCGGCGGTCTCGGCGACGACGTCGCGGACCTTGGCCTGCGCGGCGGCGAGCTCGGACCGGACCTTGGCGAGCTCAGCTTCGGCGGCGCGGAAGGCGGCGGCCGCGGGCTTCGCGGCCGCGGCTTCCTTCGTGCAATACGCGAGCGCGGCGCGCTGGTCGGCGACCTGCTTGGTCGCCTTCTCCTTCTCGGCGGCCGACTTGGCCTTGCCGACCATTCCCTGCCAATAGGCGATCGCCTTGTTCTCTTCGGCCTGCTTGGCCTCCATCTCGGCGAGCTTCTTCGAGGCGGGCTCGCCGGCGGCCTTCACCTTGGCCAAGGCGGCTTCGGCGGCGGGCACGCGGGCCTCGACGGCCTTGACGGCGGCCTCGGCCGGCGCGAGCGCCGGCTCGAGCTCGGCCAGACGCTTCTCGGTCGCGGCCAGACGGTCGGCGATCTTCGGAGGGTTGCTGGAAACCTGGGTCAGCTCGCGGCCGGAGGCGAAGTCGAACATGCGGACCTCGCCCAGCCAGTTGCCGGTCACGTAGGTCTTGGAATCGTAGAGGGCGACGATTTTCGAGACGGCGTCGTCCTGGCGGATGTCCTGCGGCCGCTCGATGCGCGCGCCGTTGACGTCCCACATCGAGACGCGGCCGTCCGCACCGCAGGAAAGGATCTTCCCGTCGGGCGTGAACGACACCGACTGGACCTTGCCGTGGGCGCCCCAGCTGGCGACGCGCTTGCCGGTCTTCATCTCCCACGTCGTGATCGTGCCGTCGGCCGCGCAGCTGGCGAGGATGTTGGAATCGGCGCGCCAGGCGAGGTCGGTGACGCTGCCGCCATGCTGGCCGAGGTTGTAGAATTCGCCGCCGTTGTCGGCCTCCCAGACCATGACGTTGCCGTTGCGGTCGGAGGTCGCGAGCAGGATGCCGTCCGGGCTGAACTGGGCGCCGGTCACCCACTCGGTGTGCTTCGAGATGAGGTAAAGCTGCTCACCGGTCGCGACGTCGAAGCACTTCACCTTCTTGGCGTTGGTCGCGAGGACGACCTTGCGGTGGTCGGGCGAGATGTCGGCCGACATCACCTGGTCGAACTCCTTGCCGATCTCGGTGACGCGCTTGCCGGTCTTCACGTCCCAGACGACGGCGTGGCCGAGCTTGCCGCCGCGGCCGCCGCCCATGACGAGCAGCGAGCCGTTGGCGCTGAACTTCAGCGAGCGGGCGTAGCCTTCGGGATAGGGCAGGATGCCGGCGAGCTCGCGGGTATCCGTATCGTAAAGCAGGATCTGCTTCTGGCCGGCGACGGCGAGGAGCGAGGTCCACGGGCTGGCCGCCATCGCGGTGACGGCGGAGGTGCGCGGCGTGACGATGACGGGCTCGAGCAGGACGTTCTCCGGCCGGGCCACGGGACCCGTGGGCTTGCCGGCGCCGCCGGCGAAGGTCAGGTCGACCTTGGGCTTGTTGGACTTCTTGGCCACGCTGCCCTTGGCCTGGAGCACGCCGCCCGCGATCCACTTGGAAAGCAGCGTCAGGTCCTTGGCGTCGAGCGGCGCGCCTTCCGGCGGCATGAAAGGCTCTTCCTTCTTCGCGCTGCAGGTCCAGAGTCGGCTGGCCTGCGGGTTGCCCGCGTCGACGACCGCGCCGCCGCTGCCGCCGTTCATCAGGCCGGCGTAGCTGGTCAGCTCGAGGCCGCCCTTCTTCTTGTCCGGGTTATGGCAGGAGAAGCACTTGTTCTCGAGCAGCGGCCGGATGTGGTCGTCGTACGTCAGCTTCTCGTTGTCCTGCGCCGAGACGGCGGAGGAGACGAGGCTCGCGGCCAGCATCAGGCAACGACGGGACAGCCAACGGGAACTCGGACGAAGGGCGGACATGCGGACGGACGGCTCAGTGGTTGAAGTAGAATTCCTTCGAGTTCATCAGCGCCCAGAAGGCGTCCTCGAGCACGACCTGGCGGTTCGCCGGGTCGGCGGCGATGGCGGCGGCGACGGACTTGGTCTCGGCGGCGGAAGGCTTGCGTCCGAAGACGCGGAGGAAGAGCTCGTCGACGATCTCGCCGTCCTTCTTGCCGGCGGCGATCATCTTCTCGACCACCTGGCCGCGGCGGATGCGGTCGTTGACCGCGTCGCCGTTCATCAGGTGGAGGGCCTGGGACAGGTTCGGGTCGGTCTTCACCTCGGTCGAGGCGACGGACTCGCGCTTGGAGCGGCCGAAGGTCGTCAGGAAGTAGTTCGAGACGGCGCCGTCGGCGATCTGCACCGCGCGGGCGCCGAGCGGCAGGCCCTGGAACTTGTTCGGGGTCTCGGTGATCTGCGAGATCGCGTCGAGCAGCACCTCGGCGCGGACGCGGCGGACCTGGGCGCGGGCGAAGTTCAGCTTGTCGCCGGCGTTGCTGGCGTTGGGCTTGGACGAACGCTGGTAGGCGGCCGAGGCGGTGATGTCGCGGACGAGCTTGCGCACGTCGTACTTGTACTCGGTCAGGTGCGCGGCGAGCTCGTCGAGGAGCTCGGTGTTCGAGGGCGGATTGGAGACGCGGACGTCGTCGACCGGATCCACCACGCCGACCCCGAGGAAGTGCGCCCAGACGATGTTGGCGATGTTGCGGGCGAAATACGGGTTGCGCGGGGAGGCGAGCCATTCGGCCATCACGCGGCGGCGGTCCTCGCCGGGCTTGATGTCCGGCTCCTCGCCGCCGAGGAACTTCGGCTTCACGTTCTTCTTGGTCAGGAAGTGCTGCGTCTCGCCGCCCTTGCTGTTGTACACGATGACCTCCTGCGGGTCGTCGGTGTTCTTGCGGCCGATCTGGGCGAAGAAGGCGTTGAAGCCGTAGTAGTCGTTCATCGTCCAGCGGTCGAACGGATGGTTATGGCACTGCGCGCACTGGATGCGCATGCCCATGAAGACCTGGGCGACGTTCTCCGACAGCTTCAGGCGGTCGAGCTCGCTCTGGTAATAGTTCACCGCGGGGACGGACACCGTGCCGCCGTTGGCGGACAGGAGGTCGACGACGATCTCGTTGATCGGGCGGTTCTTGCCGATCTCGTCGGCCAGCCAGTTGTAGTACAGGAGCGCGTTCTTGTAGAAGGGCGGCGCGTTGTTGCCGGCGTTGATGCCGGAGCGGATCTGGAGCAGCTCGGCCCACTTCATCACCCACAGCTCGGTGAATTCCTTGCGCTGCAGGAGCGTCTCGACGAGCTGCTTGCGCTTGTCGGGCCGCTTGTCGTCGACGAAGGCCTGGAGCTCGGCCGGCTTGGGGTAGAGCCCGACCACGTCGATGTAGACGCGGCGGACGAACTCCTCGTCGGTGCACGTGCCCGAAGGCACGATGCGCAGGCGGTGCAGGCGCTCGTTGACGGCCTTGTCGATGTAGTTGACCTCGGCGACCTGCGGGCGCTCATACACGAGCCCCTTCGGGATGACGACCGCCTGGGCGGTGACGCTGAAGACGTCGAAGCGGGCGAGCATGAACGCCGCGCCGCGGTCGCCGGACTTCACGACGCCGTCCTTGCCGATGGAGGCGACGGGGTCGTTGTTCGACATGAACAGGGCGAGCTTGGTGACGTCGCGGTCGGTGCCGTCGGAGTAGGTCGCGCGCACGGTGATCTGCTGCGTGGCGCCCTTGCCTTCGAGGACGATCTGCTTCGGGAAGACCTCGATGCCGGTCACCTTGGCGATGCCCGGGACGTCGTCCTTGGCGCCGTTGGCGATCCACTCGAGGATGGTCTTGTTGTATTCGGAATCGGCGTCGTAGAGCTTGTTGCCGGAGTGCGGGACGGCGCCGATCGCCTTCTCGACGAGCGTGCTCTCCTCGGGGATGGCGAGGTTGATGCGGCGGCCGATCATCTCGCGGGTGAGGCGGACGTAGTCGCCGTCGGGATCCATGCCGAAGAGCGAGAGCCGGAAGCCGTCCTTGCCGCGGGCGGCGCCGTGGCAGCCGCCGCTGTTGCAGGTCGCGCGCAGGAAGACCGGCATGACGTCGAGGCGGAAGGAGACCGCGCGGTCCTTCTGGCCGTCCTTGACGGCGACGGGGATGCGGGCCGTGCGGCCGCCGATCGACGCGACGACCTCGGTCTTGCCGGCGTCGGCGACGGCGTGGACGGAGTAGCCGTCGAACTTCGCGACCTTCTGGTCGGCGATGCTCAGGTCGGCGAAGGCGGTGACGTCGCGGGTGGTGGCGTCCTTGAAGGTCGCGAAGACGACGATGCGGTGGAAGTCGCGCTTGGTCTCGAGGCTGAGGGATTCCGGGAAGATCTCGAGCTTCTCGAGGGTCGACAGCTTCTGCGCGAGCTCGGCCTTGGCTTCTTCCTTGCCCTTGTCCTTGGCGGCGAGCGTGACGCCCGCGGGCCAGGCGGCGCCTTCGGCGACCCAGCGGCGGATCACGTCGATCTCGGCGGCGGGCAGCGGGCCGTTCTTGGGCGGCATGAGGTCGTCATGGTCCTTCGGCAGGGTGAGTCGCTTCACGAGCTCGCTCTTTTCGGCGTCGACGCCGATGAGCGCATGGCCGCTTTCGCCGCCCTTGAGGAAGGCCTCGCGGGTGGTCATGAGCAGCTTGCCCTTGGTCTTGTCCGGATTGTGGCACTCGAGGCACTTGCCCTCGAAGATCGCGCGGACCTCGTCGAAGGCGACGGGCGCGGCGGCGGCGACCGACGTCAGGCCGACGGCGAGCAAGGTGAGCAACGGGAGACGGGAGCGGAAAGACATGGGAAAGGATCAGTTCTTGGGGGCTTCGTTCTTCTGGCGGAGCTGTTCGAGACGGGAAAGCACAACGGGAGCGGGCGCGGCGGCGGGAGCGGCCGGTTTGCCGGCGGCAGGCGCGGCGGCCTTGGCGACCGGAGCCGGCGCGGCCTTGCGGGCGGCGTC
>RGES01000280.1 GCA_009917805.1 Verrucomicrobiota bacterium | reverse complement strand
GGCGTCTGGACGTCCTCGCTGCTGGGCTACCTGCTCGATTTCGATAAGCCCGGCTTCAATCAAGAACTCGTCCGTCGTCTCCGCGGACGCGACGCCATCGACGGCGATGGGGTCAACGGCGTGACCTACCACCCCGAGGAGATGAAGCTGCTCCTCGAGGAGCTCTGCGTGGCCGCGGGCGTCAAGGTCCAGCTGCACACGCGCATCGTCTCGGCCCACCGGGAAGGCCGCACGCTCAAGGCGATCGTCACGGAGTCGAAGTCTGGCCGCCAGGCCTGGGCCGCACCGGTCTTCATCGACACGACCGGCGACGGCGACCTCGGCGCCCGCGCCGGCTGCGAATTCGAGATCGGTCGCGAACAATCCTGCCCCTGCCAGCCGATGACGCTCTATGCCTTGGTGACGGTCGATAATGCCAAGGCCCTGGCGGACCAGCTTCATCCGGTCGGCAACAACGGACGGCACGTCGGACCCGATAAGTTCAAGGCCGCGCTGGCCGCCGCCGGCGTGACGCCGAGTTACGGCAAGGCCTCGCTCTTCCCCATCAAGGACAACCTCGTCCTCCTGATGGCCAACCACGAATACGGCATCAACGCCACCGACGCCGCCCAGGTGACCGAAGCGACCATGCGCGCCCGCGCCGAGGTGAATGACATCGTGCGCAAGCTGCGCAAGGCAGGCGGAGCCTGGGCCGGCGCCCAGATCGTCGCGACCCCTGCCCAGATCGGAGTGCGCGACGGCCGGCGCATCAAGGGACGCTACGTGATGACCAAGGAAGACCTGCTCGCCGGCCGCCGCCAGGAAGACGCCGTGGTCCGCGCGACCTTCCCCGTCGATATCCACGCCCTCACGGCCGAGGAGAACAAGAAGGCGGCCTATTCGAATGCCGGCGTGAAGGTAAGACCTTACGACATCCCGCTCCGCGCCCTGATCGCCCGTGACGTCGACGGTTTGATGATGGCCGGCCGTTGCATCAGCGGCGACTTCATCGCCCACGCGAGCTATCGCGTGACCGGCAACGCCGTCGCGATGGGCGAAGCCGCGGGCGTCACCTGCGCCCTTGCCGCCGCGTCGAAACGCGCCCCCCACGAGGTGAGCTGGTCCGAAGCCTCCTCCCTGCTCCCCAAGGTTAGACAGGGGTAACCCTACCCCTACCCCTGCCCCTACCCCTCGTGGGCTCCGCCCTCGTTAAGCCTTCCCGGGTACCGCCGGCACCTCCTCCGGCAGCTTCACGGTGCCCTTCTCGAAGTCGAGCGGGCTGACGGAGGCCTTCAGGTTGTAGTACGGGGAGTTCTCGTGCTTGAGCAGGTCATCGAACTTAACCAGTTCGCCGGTATACGCAGAAATCCGGCCCAAGATGACCGCCAGGTTGGTCTCGGCGATCTGACGGGCGTCGTTGAGCGGCTTGCCGCTGAAGGCGCTCCGGATGAGGTCGACGTGCTCCTGGACCATGGAATCGTCTGTATCGAGCTTGATTGCGGGGATATCGACCTGCTTCTGGCCGAACATCTTGCCGGCGCCGAAACAGGAGCCGTTCGCGCCGGTGAAGAACTCGCCCACGCGGCCGGCGGTACCCGTGATCTGGCGACACTGGCTGTGGATGCGCACGCCCTCGCCGAAATCGTAGTCCACGCTGAAGAAGTCGAACATGTTGCCGGTTTCGCGACGGGCCCGACCGCCGAAACCGAGGGCGCTGACCGGCGGACGTCCGAGGAACCAGATGGCGACGTCGACGTTATGGATGTGCTGTTCGACGATATGGTCGCCGGAGAGCTCGGTGAAGTTGAGCCAGTTGCGGTTCATGTAATCGGCATCGGTATCATCCTTGGCCCGACGGCGGACCCACGGCACGGTGCCGTTCCACTGGACGACGCCGCCACGGAGCGCGCCGATGGCGCCGGCGTCGATGAGCGCCTTGTTCTTCAGGTACGAGGCGTCATGGCGACGCTGGGTGCCCGCCACGACGGCGAGCCCCTTCTTCTTCGCTTCCTCGCCGGTGGCGATGACGGCGCGGGCGCCGACCGGATCGACGGCGACAGGCTTCTCGACGAAGCAGTGCTTGCCCGCGGCCACGGCCGCCGCGAAATGCACCGGACGGAAGGCCGGCGGCGTGGCCATGATCACGAAGGCGCAGTCGGTCGACATGACCTTCTGATAAGCGTCATAGCCGACGAAGACCTTGGTCGCGGGGAGCTTGTAGGTCTCGTTGATCCGCTTCGCGCGATCCTCGAAGGCATCGGCCAGGGCGACGACCTCGGCTTCGGCGCCCAGGAGCTTGCAGGCGGCGATGAACTGGCCGAGGGCGCCCGTACCGCGACCTCCGCAGCCGATCAGGGCGACCTTGATCTTGGA
>RGES01000279.1 GCA_009917805.1 Verrucomicrobiota bacterium | reverse complement strand
GGCTTACTTCTTGGCCGGAGCTTCCTTGGCTTCCTTCTCGTACTCAGCCGCGGTCCAAGGGGTCTTACGGTCGGCGTACTTCTTCTTGATGGCCTTCACTTCTTCTTCGGTGACGGTCGGGCCGTTGTTGCCCCAGGTGTTGTTCACGTAATTGACGACGTCGGCGATGTCCTTGTCGGAGAGGCCGGCGACCGGGGGCATCATGCTGTTGTAGGTGACGCCCTTGACGGTGACGGGACCCTGCATGCCGTTGACGATGTTACGGACGGCGATCGAGGCGTCCTTGGCGACCCACTCCGAACCAGCGAGGGGCGGGAAGACGGGAGGGAGACCCATGCCGGTCGGCTGGTGGCAGGCGATGCAGGTGCGGGAGTAGACGGCCTTGCCGCGCTCGAGGGAGGCGGCGTCAGGGGCGGCCACGGCGGCGGCGGCGAGGAAGCAGAGGGCGAGGGACTTGAGGGAGGTCATGGTGCGTGAGTCAGATAGGTGCGAGGAATGGGAAAGACCTCAAAAGCAAAACACGGTTCCCACGGGAACCGGGGAGGTAATTAGCCCAGGGCCGACCGGGCATAAGGGTTGCCCGAGGATGGTTTTAAACGACAAAACACCCCCGAATGAATCCGGGCAGGGATAGGCCTTACGCCCTATTAAAATGGGGTGGAAACCCGCCCGATTACCCTTAGGTTACATGGTATGAAGACGCCAGAACCCCGGCTGGACTGGATGCGCCAGGTGCGCCCGGAGAGCCTGCGCGCGGTCTTCGATCACCTGCCAGGCGTGATGTTCTTCGCCAAGGACCTATCCGGACGTTTCACGATGGCGAACTTGGCTTTCGCCCAACGCTGCGGCGTCCCCGACGTCGCCAGCTTGATCGGCAAGACCGACGCGGACATCTTCCCGCCCGAGCTCGTGGAGGCCTTCAAGAAGAAGGACCAGCAGATCTGCCAGACGGGCCAGCCCCTGCCCCGCATCATCGAGCTCTTCCCGAACGCCGACGGCGAACACGTCTGGTACGAGACCACCAAGGTCCCGCTTTTCGACGACTCCGGCCGCGCCTGCGGGGTCTGCGGCACGGTCCGCAGCTATGAAGGCACGAAGGCCCTGCTCGAGCCGTTCCTCCAGGTCGAGGCCGCCGCAGAGTTCATCAAGGACAACCTCACCACCGCCCTCAATATCGCGAAGCTGGCCAAGCTGACGGGGATGTCGGTCCGCCAGTTCGAACGCAAATTCCACAAGGCCTACCAGGTCAGCCCCCGCGGGTACTTGGTCCGCATGCGGGTGGCCGCGGCCACGGATCTCCTCCGCCACAGCGACCTCCGACCCTCGGAAATCGCCCACCAGACGGGGTTCTACGACGCCAGCGATTTCTCCCGCCAGTTCCGCCGGGCGATGAAGGTCAGCCCGACCGAATTCCGCCGCCACCTGAAGGCCTGACCGGGCGGTCCGGGGTAGGGGCTACCCCCTACTTGCCTACTCGACAGAGGGGGAGTTATTGGTTTTATTCACACCCGTACCCCCTCCCTCACCATACTATGAGCACAGAAACTACGGTTCCTAATGCGAAGCGCCTACTCTGGGCCGGCTTCATGGCTATCCTTGCCGCTGGCGTCGGCTTCGCCCTCCGTGGCGGTATCTTCGGCGCCTGGGCGTCCGAATACGGCTTCACCGCCTCGCAGCTTGGCGCGATCGGCGGCGCCGGTTTCTCGGGCTTCTGCTTCGGCATCATCATCGGCGGCGTGATCGTCGACAAGATCGGCTACGGTAAGCTCGTCGCCCTCGCGCTCCTGGGTCACATCCTCTCGGCCTTCGTGACCTTCGGCGCTTCCGACGCGAAGAACGCCTACGGCTTCCTCTACTGGGGCATGTTCATCTTCGCCTACGCGAACGGCACCCTCGAAGCCGTGGCCAACCCGCTCGTCGCCACGATCTTCCCCAAGCAGCGCACGCACTACCTCAACATCCTGCACGCCTCCTGGCCGCTCGGCATGGTGGTCGGCGCCCTCGCTTCCTACGCCCTCGGCACGCACGGCCTCGGCCTCGGCTGGAAGGGTCAGCTCTCCTTCTACCTCGTCCCGACCGTCGCCTACGCGATCATGTTCATGGGCCAGACCTTCCCGAAGTCGGAAGCTGCCGAGAAGGGCGCTGACCTTGGCGAAATGACCAAGGACATCGGCATCCTCGGCGGTGCCGTCGTCTGCTACCTCCTGACCCTCTTCTTCGCCGGCGCGCTGGGCCTGGAAACCATGACCGCCAACGTCATCGGCGTCATCCTGCTCATCGCCACGGCCATGGTCAGCCGCCTCATTCAGAAGCCTTCGCTTGAAAGCCTCGCCGCTATCGCCGTCTGCGCGCTCATCGCCCTGCA
>RGES01000278.1 GCA_009917805.1 Verrucomicrobiota bacterium | reverse complement strand
AACTACGCCGGCCATAACGTCACCGTCTTCGAACGCTCCGACCGTCCGGGCGGCCTGCTGATGTACGGCATCCCGAACATGAAGCTCGAGAAGAAGGAAGTGGTCCTGCGCCGCATCTCCCTCCTCGAAGCCGAAGGCGTCACCTTCAAGTGCGGCGTCAACGTCGGCGTCGATGTCTCGCCCGAGCAGCTCCGCAGGGACTTCGACGCGGTCATCCTCACCGTCGGCGCCACCAAGGGCCGCGACCTCCCCCTCCCCGGCCGCGAAGCCAAGGGCATCCATCTCGCGATGGAGTTCCTCCACGCCAACACCAAGAACCTCCTGGACGGCAAGGCTCCCGACGCGACCATCACCGCCAAGGGCAAGGATGTCGTGATCATCGGCGGCGGCGACACCGGCACCGACTGCGTGGGCACCTCGCTCCGCCACGGCTGCAAGTCCGTCATCCAGCTCGAGATCATGGCCAAGGCCCCGCTCACCCGCGGCAAGGACAACCCCTGGCCGGAATGGCCGAAGACCTACAAGGTCGACTACGGCCAGGAAGAAGCCGCCGCCAAGTACGGCTCCGACCCGCGCGTCTACCTCACCACGGCCACGAAGTTCGTCGCCGACGAACAGGGCAACCTCAAGGAAGTCCACACCGTCGAAGTCGAATGGAAGAAGGACGACAAGGGCGTGTTCGGTCCGCAGAAGATCGCCGGCACCGAGAAGGTCCGCCCGGCCCAGCTCGTCCTCCTCGCCATGGGCTTCATGGGTCCGGAACAGCCGCTCCTCGAAGCCTTCGGCGTCGAGCGCGACGCCCGCTCCAACGTCAAGGCCGACCACGAGAAGTACGTGACCAACCTCCCCGGCGTCTTCGCCGCCGGTGACTGCCGTCGCGGCCAGTCCCTCGTCGTCTGGGCCTTCAACGAAGGCCGTGGCGTCGCCCGCGAGTGCGACAAGTTCCTGATGGGCAAGTCGGAGCTCCCGTAAGCCCCGCCGCCATCTTCCGCCGAAGCCCGACTCCTCGAGTCGGGCTTCTTGTTGGCAGGGTTTCGCCTTGAGTCGGCCCCCGGGCCTACCACCTTGCAGCCATGGCCATCGCCCCCTGGTTCAAGCCGGCGCTGACGCGCTCCCTGCAAGCGGGCTACGGGCGTGCCGACTTCCTGGCCGACCTCGCGGCCGGCCTGCTCGTCGGCGTGGTCGCCCTCCCCCTCTCGATGGGCCTGGCGATCGCCTCGGGAGTCAGCCCGGAACAAGGGCTCTACACGGCCATCATCGGCGGCATCATCGTCTCCCTGCTCGGCGGCTCCCGCGTGCAGGTCGCCGGACCGGCCGGCGCCTTCGTCGGCATCTGCGCCGCGGCCGTCATCACCCATGGCTACCTCGGCCTCGCCCTCGCGACGCTGATGGCCGGCGTGATGCTCCTCGCCTTCGGCGCCCTGCGCCTCGGCAAGTACATCGGCTTCATCCCCTACCCGGTGGTCATCGGCTTCACGACCGGCATCGCGCTCATCATCGGGAGCACGCAGGTCGACTCCGCTCTCGGCATCACCGACCCGAGCCCCGCCATCCCGGACTTCCTCGGCCGTATCGCCTATGTGTTCCGTCACGCCGACCAGATACACCTCGGCAGCATCGCCGTTTCGGTCGGCACCCTGGCCGTCATCGTCGGGCTGCGGAAGGTCTCGCTCAAGATCCCCGGCGCGCTGATCGCGGTCCTCATCGGGACGATCGTCGTGACCCTGCTCGGCGTCCCCGATTCGTCCATCCCGACGATCGGCACCAAGTTCAAGGAGATCAGCGCGAGCTTCCGCCTGACGGACTGGAGCCACAGCCTGCCCGATCGTGCCGCCTGGCTCGCCAAGGCCTGGGACGTCCTGCCGCTGGCCTTTGGCATCGCCCTGCTGGTCGGCATCGAATCCCTGCTCTGCGCCGTCGTCGCCGACGGGATGTCCGGCGACCGTCATGACTCCGACACCGAGCTGGCCGCCCAAGGCGTCGCCAACATCACCTCGGCCTGCTTCATGGGCCTGCCCGTCACCGGCGTGATCGCCCGCACCAGCACCAACGCCCGCGCCGGCGCGAAGAGCCCGGTCTCGGGCCTCATCCACGCCGCGACGGTGCTGGCCATCCTGGTCATCCTGGCCCCGCTGGTGAAACTTATCCCGCTGGCCTCCCTGGCCGGCGTCCTGCTGTCGGTCTGCTGGTACATGGCCGAACTCCCGCTCTGGCCGCGCCTCTTCCGCTCGGGCGGCTCGGACATGATCCTGCTGGTGCTCGCCTGCGTGATCACGGTCTTCGTCGACCTCATCTGGGCCGTCGGCCTCGGCGTCATCGCCGCCTTCGTCTTCCTGCTGATCCGCAAGTCCGCCCACCCGGAAAAGGAAGA
>RGES01000277.1 GCA_009917805.1 Verrucomicrobiota bacterium | reverse complement strand
CCGGCCTCCAGCCGGGCATGACCATCAGCGGCACCGGCATCCCGGCCAACGCCACGATCGTCAGCATCACCGACGCGACGAACTTCGTCATCAGCGCCGCGACCACTGCCGGTTCCGGTCAGACCTACGTCTACGGTCTCGTGCCGCAGGCCAACTCCCTTGCGGGTTACACCGCCGACCAGCTGGCGTCCATCGCCGCCGGTAGCGGTCGCCTCCAGCTCGCCGCCGCCGGCGCGACCAACGCGCAGACCGTCGCCAGCACCCTCATCGGTACCGGCGCCTCGGAAATCGTCCTGGTCAGCAGCGGTACTTACAATCTCTCCTTGAACCTCGGCGCGCTCAGCCGCGTCAAGGGCGGCACGCTCTTCATCGCCCAGCCTGGCAACACGCGTTCGGCGTCGAACGGCGTGCAGACTTCTTCCGGCACCTCCGGCAGCCTGATTACGGACGCCAACGGCACGGCCTATGTCGTCTTCGGCGGCAGCAGCTCGACCGTCACCGACTGGGGCGCGAAGAACTCCGGCGGCTGGATCGACGCCCCGACCTACACTTCGACCGTCGCCGCGACCACGACCTACGCCTCGGGCAACAACCTCGATGTCGTCAACTCGAACACCGGCAACTGGGTCACGCAGACGATCAATTCGCTGCGCTTCAACTCGACCAACGCCTATACGGCTACGATCGCGTCGGGCAGCACCCTGACCCTCGCCACGGGCGGCATCCTCTTCGGCTCCTCGGCGGCCTCTTCGACCCTCACCGGCGGCACCGTCATCCCCGGCGCCGGCCGCGAGCTCGTCATCTTCTCGAGCGGCAACAACCTGACGATCAATTCCGTCCTCGGTAACAGCGCGGGCGGCGCTTCCGACGTCACCTATCGTGGCGTCGAAGGACTCGGACTGGGCAAGAACAGCGTCATCATCGGCGTGCTCGCCAACAACACCTACACCGGCAACACCTACATCAGCGGTGAGCGCGTCTACCTTGGCACCGCCACCACGACCAACACGGTCGCCAGCTCCAATTCCAATTCCCTGACCGTTTCGGCCGTGACCAATGTCGCGGTCGGTTCTTCCATCACCGGCTCCGGTATTCCGGCCGGCACCACCGTCACGGCCATCGCGGGCAACGTCCTCACGCTCAGCCAGAACGCCACGGTCCCGATCACCACGACCGTGACGTTCTCCAGCGGCACGCCTTTCGGCACCGGCGCGAACGGCAACGTCTACATCTACGGCAACAACGGCGGCCAGTTCTTCTTCAATACGGCCCAGAAGATCACCCGCAACTGGTACATCATCGGAAGCGGTTGGGGCGAAGCTTCGGGTAACAACACGAGCGGCCACGGCGTGATCCGTATGTCGGACGGCGCCGAACTCGCGGGTACCCTCAACCTGATGGGCGACGCCGCCGTCCGTACCTATGGAAGCCTGTCGTCGGTCAGCGCGACCCTTTCCGGCAACTTCATGTTGTTCAACATGTCGGGCTGGGGTGACGGCACGCTGAACATGACCGGCAACAACACCGGTTGGGCGGGTTCGATCGTGTCCGGGTCGGGCGCTTTCCGCTACGACACCTTGGCCAACCTGGGTTCGCCGACCAGCATCGGCATCGGCGGTTCCGGTTCCATCGCGGCCGGCTTCACGAACGCGCAGTTCAACGCCGTCCAGACCAATGTGATCAACAAGGTCACCTATGGTTCGACGGGCACGATCGCCCTCCGCGTCGCGAGCGCCGCCTCGGCGGCGGTGGCGCGAACCTGACCTATCCGGCCGCCATCACGGGCAACGCCGCGGTGGTTCTGGCCGGCGGCTCCGGCAACGGCGGCTACGGCACGATCTTCCTTACTGGAGCCAACACTTTCGCCGGTGGCGTGATCATCGGTTGCGCCCCATATTACTCCGGTGTCGCGGTCCAGACCCCCAATACGGCCACCCCGTACTCCGTCCTCGGCAACGGCCCCGTGTTCCTCGACGGCAATTCGACCCTCCAGCTGAACAGCGGGACCACCGCCGCGAACGCGGACCTCAGCGCGGCCTCGAACCTGACCTATGTCAGCGTCCGCGCCGGCACCAGCTACTTCGACACGAACGGCGTCGGCGCCTCCGCGGCCGCCCCGGTCAACTTCACCCGAGGTATCGGTTTCTACGCTCCGGGCTCCCTGCAGAAGAACGGCTCCGGCTTCCTGCAGTTCAGCGGCGTCAACACCTACGCCGGCAACACCTTGGTCAACGGAGGCACCCTGGTCCTGAACAACGACAACCCGTTCAACGCCGGCTACGGCACGGCCAGCGGCCTGCCCAACGGCGCCGCTTCCTCCGCCCAGGTGACGTTGAACAACGTCTCGGGCGCGACCCTGCAGCTTGCCCGCAATT
>RGES01000276.1 GCA_009917805.1 Verrucomicrobiota bacterium | reverse complement strand
ATCTTCATGCGGCGGGCGATCTTCTTCTTGATCTGCTTGGAGCGCGTCGAGCGGAGCTGGTCGCGGAGGTTCTCGACCGTGGAGGCGAGATCCATCTTCTTGAGGAGCTGCTGGAGGGCCTCGGCGCCCATGCGGGCCTTGAAGGCGTCAGGGCCGTGCTGTTCGACGGCGCGGCGGTAGGATTCCTCGTCGAGGAGCTCCTTCTCTTCCATGCCGGTGGCGCCCGGGTCGACGACCAGGTACTTCTGGTAGTAGATGACCTGCTCGAGCTGGCGGGTGGTCATGTCGAGCATCAGCGACAGACGGCTGGGCATGCTCTTCAGGAACCAGATATGGGAGACCGGGATGGCGAGGCGGATGTAGCCCATGCGCTCGCGGCGGACGCGGGAGACGGTGACTTCGACGCCGCACTTGTCGCAGACGACGTCCTTGTACTTCACCTTCTTGTACTTGCCGCAGTAGCATTCGTAGTCGCGGACCGGACCGAAGATGCGCTGGCAGAAGAGGCCGTTCGGCTCGGGCTTGAACGAGCGGTAGTTGATGGTCTCAGGGCTCTTTACTTCCTTGAGGCCCTTGACCTTGCGGTTGCCGTGTTCGTCGAGTTCGTCGAGGAACTGCTCGCCGGTCCACTGGACGATCTCCTCGGGCGAGGCGATCGAGATGGAGACGAAATCGAAGGACTGCTCCTTCGTCTCGTTGGCGGTGAACTCGGGGGTGTGCTCCGGGTGAATCATGTCTGTTAAGGTCTGGGTGTGGTGACGTCGGACGCTCAGTTACGATCCGGGGTGGGGGCGGCGGCGGAGCCGAGGCGGACATCCAGGCACAGGGCCTGCATCTCCTTCATCAGCACGTTGAAGGACTGGGGCGTGCCGCTGACGAGGGTGTTGTCACCCTTGACGAGCTGCTCGTAGATCTTGGTGCGGCCGGCGACGTCGTCGGACTTGACCGTGAGAAGTTCCTGCAGCGTGTAGGCGGCGCCGTAGGCTTCGAGGGCCCAGACTTCCATTTCGCCGAAACGCTGGCCGCCGTACTGGGCCTTGCCGCCCAACGGCTGCTGCGTGATGAGGCTGTACGGACCGGTGGCGCGGGCGTGGATCTTGTCCGCGACGAGGTGGTTCAGCTTCATCATGTAGATGTAGCCGACGACGACGTCCTGGTCGAACGCTTCGCCGGTGTGACCGTTGATGAGCATCGCCTTGCCCGTCTCGGGGAGTTCGGCCTGCTTGAGGTATTCGCGGATCTGCTTCTCGGGGATGCCGTCGAAGATGGGGGTGGCCATCTTCAGGCCGAGCTTGGAGCAAGCCCAGCCGAGGTGCGTCTCGAGGACCTGGCCGACGTTCATGCGGGAAGGAACGCCGAGCGGATTGAGGCAGATGTCGACGGGGGTGCCGTCGGCGAGGTAAGGCATGTCTTCGACCGGCACGATGCGGGCGACGACGCCCTTGTTGCCGTGACGACCGGCCATCTTGTCGCCGACCTGGATCTTGCGCTTGGTGGCGATGTACACCTTGACGTTCTTGATGGCGCCGCCTTCGTCGATGCCCTGTTCGATGGCTTCGACCTTGCGGGCGCGCTCCTGCTCAAGCTCGTCGAAGCGGCGGTGGTAGCCGTCGACGATCTGGCGGATCTTCTGCTTCACCGGCGAGTCGTTCATCTCGATGGAGCGGGAGACGGAGGCCAGGCGGCGGAGGAGGGTCTTGGTGATCTTGCGGTTGGCCGGGATGATGGCTTCGCCCGTCTCGGAGTTCTTGACGTCGAGCGGGATCTTCTCGCCGAGGAGGATGTTCGAGAGGGACTCGGTCATCTCTTCGCGGAGGCGGGAGTCGGCCGTGCGGTACTCTTCGTTGACCTTCTTGAGGGCGCGGCGCTGGTCGTTGGGCGAGAGGCGGCCGTCGTCCTTGTCGGTACGGGAGGAGACCTTGACGTCCATGATGATGCCGGAGATGCCGGAGGGCACGCGGAGGGAGGTGTCCTTCACGTCGCGGGCCTTCTCGCCGAAGATGGCGCGGAGCAGCTTCTCTTCGGGGGCGAGGTCGCCTTCGGACTTCGGGGTGATCTTGCCGACGAGGATGTCGTCCGGCTTCACCTCGGCGCCGATGCGGATGACGCCGTCGCGGTTGAGGTTGCGCAGGGCTTCCTCGCCGAGGTTCGGGATGTCGCGGGTGATCTGCTCGGGCCCGAGCTTGGTGTCGCGGGCGGTGACTTCGAATTCCTCGATGTGGACGGACGTGAAGACGTCGTCCTTGAGCATGCGTTCGGAGAGCAGGATCGCGTCTTCGAAGTTGTAACCGTTCCACGGCATGAAGCCGACGAGGACGTTGCGACCGAGGGCGAGCTCACCCTTGTCGGTGGCGGCGCCGTCGGCGATGATGTCGCCCTGCTTGACCTTGTCGCCGCGG
>RGES01000275.1 GCA_009917805.1 Verrucomicrobiota bacterium | reverse complement strand
GGCCAGGTCCCCGCCGGTCGGACTTGCCGCACCCCCTTCATGTCGGTCGACCTCCTGCCGTCCTTCGTCGAAGCCGTCGGCGGCCAGTCGCCGACGCTCAAGATCGACGGACGCTCCGCGCTGCCGCTCCTCCGCGGCACCGAGGAAACCGCCACCCATGAGGCGCTGTTCTACTATGCCGGCGAGGAACTCCACGCCGTCCGCTCAGGCAAGTGGAAGCTCCACTTCGCCCACCCGTATCTCACCAATATCGGTAACCCTGGCAAAGGCGGCAAGCCCTCCGCCTACGGCGAGTATGCGCCGCTCCCGATCACGGACTCGTCGATGAACGCCATCGCGAGCCGCCATGGCCAGAAAGTCGCCGCCCAGCCGCCGGCCCTTTACGACCTGACCGCCGACCCCGGCGAGACCCACGACCTTTCGGCCGATCACCCCGATGTCGTCGCTCGCCTCTCCGCCCTCGCCACCCCCATCCGAACAGCCCTAGGCGACAAGCTCACCGGCTCCCCTGGCAACGAACGACGGCCCGCCGGCTTCGTGCCTGCGAAGTGACCCCGGATTGGGGTGGAAAGCCGCCGCCCTTTGGGTTGATTGGAGGCATGCCTACCCCTGGCATGACCATCGGCCTGCTGGCCTCCGTGCTCTGCGCCGCGCTCCCCGCCGCCGAAGCGCTCCGCGTGGAGACATCGCGCGACCTGTGGCTGTCGTCCTACCGCACCGAACAGGAAGGCAATAACGGCGGTGCGCCGAAGCTGAAACTCAAGGGCACGCAGGAATTCTTCCTCATCGATTTCGATCCGGCCAAGCTCAAGGGCCGGCGCGTCGTCCGCGCCACCTTGCACCTCCACCTCGAATCGCCTTACCTGCTCGGACGGACCACGGTGTCGACGGTCGCGCAGGAATGGGTCGAAGGCAAAGGTACCGGCTACGCCAAGGAAACCGGCGCTTCCAGTTTCCGCTGGGCCCGCACCGGCGAAGAACGCTGGGGCGGCGATGGCCAGAACCTGACCTCGGTGACGCTCGGCCTCGCCGGCTCGACCTGGGGCTTCGGCGATCCGACGCCACCCGACGCCAATCGCTGGCAAGTCATTCCGATCGACCCCGCCGTCGTCCAAGCCCGCCTCGACGGACGCAGCCACGGCTTCCTGGTGATGGACGATGTCGGCAGCGAGTATCGACGCGACGGGGATCAGTTCATCTACTCGCCCTTCCCCAATCGCTTCGTCGCCAGCCGAGAAGGCAAGAAAGGCACGGCGCCTTACTTCACGCTCTGGCTCGAGGACGGATCGGCCTCTGCGACCTCGTCGAAGGCCGACCCGACGCTGCCCGTCACTCCAGCCGTGACGTTGCCTCCCCTGCCCCCGCAGACGGCACCCGCCGGCGAGCTCGCCGCCACCGATGCGCTCGGACTACCCATCCCCGGACTACGTCTCTTCGCCGCCAAAGGCGAAGCGGTGACGATGCGACTCCCGACATCTCCCGAGAAGATCTCCATCGACCTGCCCGTCCGCCGTTATGACCTGCCCCCGGTCGGCGCCTTCGAGGATCCGCTCGTCGCCGCGGCCAACGGTCGTTTGCTCGAATTCCAGATCCCCAAGGACGCCCGCGCCGGGGAACACCGTGGAACGCTCCAGGTCGCCGGCCAGGAATACGCCTTCACGGTCCACGTCTGGAACTTCACCCTGCCGGACCGTCTGTCTTTCGTCGCGCAGATGAACGGTTACGGGATGAGCGACATGTCGCGCGATTGGTTCCGCCTGGCCCACGAACATCGCCTCACGCTCAACATGCTGCCCTACGGCTGGACCGGACGCGTGACCGCGGCCCCGAAACTCCGCCCGGACGGATCCTTTGATTGGCAAGACTGGGACAAGTTCCTCGGCCCGCTCCTCGACGGCTCGGCCTTCGCCGACCTCCCGCGCGGACCCGTCCCGACCGAGGCGCTCTACCTGCCGCTCAACGAGAACTGGCCGATGGCCCATGAGCGGCACTTCAAAGGGGGCTACTGGATCGAGCACGCCTACGACGACGCCTACTGGCAGGAATTCCGCGCGGCGGCCGGAAGCTTCGCGCGTCACTTCGCCGAGAAGGGCTGGCATGAGACCACGTTCGAGTTCTACCTGAACAACAAGGTCTACTTCAAGAACGGCAAGAACGGGAAGCCCGGCAACTGGAAGGCCTGCTCCGCGCCGTGGATCTTCGACGAACCGCAGCACACCCAGGATTTCTGGGCCCTCCGCCGGTTCGGCCTCGAGTACTGGGAGGCGGTGAAGGCCTCCGCGGACGTCCGCATGGCCTTTCGGCTCGATGTCTCCCGTCCCGAATGGCAACGCGACCTGCTCGACGGCGTCAGCAGCGTCGACGTGGTCTCCGGCACGCTCAGGGACTACCCGCGCCGCG
>RGES01000274.1 GCA_009917805.1 Verrucomicrobiota bacterium | reverse complement strand
GCGGAGAGGCCGATGACGACGTCGTGCGGCTTGATCGAGCGGGCTTCGATGGCGCGACGACCCGCGTCGGCGTCGTCCTCGGCGCCTTCGACTGCGCTCCAGAGGGCCTTGCTGCCGCCGGCCATGATGCCTTGGACGAGCCACGACGGCGTCCGGAAGGTGGGCGGGCACTCGCTGGCGTCGAGCACGCCGAGGCGCCCGCTCGTGCCGGCGCCGCAGTAGAAGAGCCGTCCGCCGGCGGCGAAGGCGCGCACGACTTCGTTCACCGTCCATTCGAGGTGGGCGGTTTCGGCGAGGATCTTGCCGGGCAGGGCGGCGTCTTCGTCGAGCATCAGGCGGATGGCCTGCGGTAGGGGCATCTCCGCGAAGCCGGACGATTTCGGGTTGCGACCTTCGGTCGGAGCGGCGGCGACGGGGCGCCAGGAAGCCGGCGCGGTCGTCGCCGTGAACGGCTGGCTCGACGGAGTTGCGCCTTCGAGGCGGCGAGCCAGACGGATGGCGAACGGCTGGCTCGACGGAGTTGCGCCTTCGAGGCGGCGAGCCAGACGGATGGCGCCCCATGTCCCGGGACGGGAAAGGCGGGTCACTTCGCTGCCTGGTCGGGCGGCGAGGATCTTGGCGGTCACCTCATCGGCAAACCAAGGATTCTTGAGGAGGGTGGAGCCGTTGAGGAGGAACTGGATCTTCTCGCCGGGCGCGGCGATGCGGGCGGCGCAATGCACGGCGTCCTTGCTGAGGCGGTCGGAGGCGCGGCGGAGGATGGCGACGGCGATCTCGTCCTGGCGTGAGGCCGCGGCTTCGAAGACCACCTGGGCGAGCGAGGCGATCTCGGTCTTGCTGGCGGACATCGACCACTCGATCAACGCTTCCGGGTCGTTCATCTGGAGGAAGGCGAGCATGTCTCCGCCGAGGGCGGGCCAGCCGGCTTCGATGTCGGAGATCGTGACCGTCGAGCGGAGCGCGTGGACCGCGATGTCGCAGGCGCTGCCGCGGTCGCCGATGATGTGCCCGCGTCCGCCGACCTTGACGGTCCTTCCGTCGCGGTGACGGCCGAGGGAGCAGGAGCCGGTCCCGCTGAGGAGCAGGACCTGGCCGGCGCAATCCGCGGACCAGCTTTCCGCTTCGATGGCGAGGAGCAGGTCGTCGGCGACGACGGCGGGGGTGTCCGGCCAGGTGCGCGCGACCGCCTGCGTGAGGCGAGCGCGGTCGGCGGCGGTACGGACGCCGGCCATCCCGATGCCGATGCGGTCTGGCTTGGCGGGCAGCTGGTCGCGCAGGGATGCGAGCAAGGTGGTGAGCTGCTCGTCGTCGAGCAGCCGCAGGTTGCCTGGGCCGGCGGAAAGCGAAGCCAGCACCTGATCGGCGCCGTCGGCCAGCAGGGCCGTGGTGCGGGTGCCGCCCCCTTCGATGCCGAGGACCTTCATCGTCGGTCAGCGGACCTTGTAGATCTTCACGTCGTCGATCCAGACGGTCGAGTTCGCGAGGAAGCTGAACCAGCGCTTCATCTCATGGGCGTAGCCCGGAGAGCGATGGGCGGCGACCGGCTTGCCATCGAGGGAGAAACGCATCTCGTCGCCTTCGGTGACGAGCGTCAGGACGTGCCATTCCGTGTCGGCCTTGAGAGGGGTGACCTGCGTCTTTGTCTTCAGCATCGCTTCGAATTCCGGGTCCGGCTTGCGCTTCGCGGCCGCATCGTCGGCATGCTTCTTCTTCACCGCCAGGTTCATCGAGCCCGTCTTGCGGTCGGTGAGCGTCAGGTCGGTCTGCGAGAGGATCGCGTAGCAGAGATGTCCGGCGTGGACGTCCTTCAGCTCGCGGTCGACGAAGCCGAGCTGGAGATTCTCGGCCTTGTTCAGGCCCGGGAACTTGAAGCGCACGATCACGCCGCCGTCGGCGAAGCCCGCGTCGTGATGGATGTGGGCGGCGTGGCCGGCTTCCTTGGTCGCGCTGGCGATCTTCATGATGCCGGCGTCGAGGTCGGCCTGCTTGAGCTTCGGGACACGGTCGGCCGTGGCGCTTTCCCAGCCGTTGCCGATGTCCTTCAGGCCCGTGCCGGTCTCCTCGCGCTCGAAGGCGTCGTGGAAGATCAGCGTGCCTTTGGTCTGCAGCCAGGCGGCGTCGTCGGCGGCGAAGAGGGGGGATGCCAGGAGGCAGGCGAGAAGGGCGATGCGCATGGGATATTATGAATAGGGGCAGGGATAGGGGTAGGCTGACTGTAGGGCAGGGTGTGAAGAAGACGGGGAAAGGCAAATGGGGGAAGGACGGAGGACTGGGTTGAGGGCTGAATCGAGGACTGAATCGATGAGACAAGCTTCAGGTGGCGGGGTAGGGATGCGATGACATCGCATCCGGCTGTATCGGGTAGGGCCAATCATCCTTGGTTGGCCGCGGCCGAGCAGGGATGCTCGGCCCTACCC
>RGES01000273.1 GCA_009917805.1 Verrucomicrobiota bacterium | reverse complement strand
ACGCGGCGAAGGCGCCGGCGCACGTGATGCCCGAAAGGACCGAGCCGAGGAGCGGGTGGTCGCGGCCGGCGAGCAGCGTGGGCAGCTCGAGCACGACCTTGTCCGTGCCCTTCGAACCGATGGCCTCGTAGAGTTCCGGCATGAGCGAACGGCCGATGACGCCGTAGACGGGCGGGAAGACGTAAAAGACGCCGATCAGGATCATCACCCACATCGTGGTGCGCTTGGCGGCGACGCCGTCGGGGTTCGTGTAGAAGCGGACGAGGATGTGCGGCAGGCCGGCGGTGCCGCAGACGAGCGCGATGATCAGCGAGTAGGTGTAGAGGAGGGAATAGGGCTTCTTGTTCGCCTCGAGCGCGGCCTTCTCTTCGGGGGTCTTGGCGGCCTTGATGGCGGTGTCGACGGCCTTGGTGGTCAGGCTGCCGAACGGCGCGATCCACTGTTCGTCCTTCGGCGCCTTGGCCGTGAGGGCCTTGCGTTCGATGCCCACAGGCGCGGCGGCGACGGCTTCCTGGGCGGTCTTGTTGGCGGCGAGGTGCTGCTGATAATGGCCGACGATCGAGGCCAGCACGAAGATCGGGACGGTGATGGCGAAGACCTTGAGCCAATACTGGAAGGCCTGGACGAGCGTGATGCCCTTCATGCCGCCGAGCGACACGTTGAGGGTGATGACCGCGCCGACGACGATGACGCCGACGGAGTAGTGCAGGCCGGGGAAGATGTAGGCGAGCGTGGTGCCGGCGCCCTTCATCTGGGGCATGGTGTAGAAGAAGCCGATGAAGAGCACGAAGCAGACGGCGATCTTGCGGAACAGCGGCGAGTCATAGCGGCCTTCGGCGAAGTCCGGGATGGTGTAGGCGCCGAAGCGACGGAGCGGGCCGGCGATGAAGAGCAGCAGGAACAGGTAGCCGCACGCGTAGCATACGGGATACCAGAGCGCGTCGTAGCCGTTGAGCATCACCATGCCGGCGACGCCCATGAAGGAGGCCGCGGAGAGGTATTCGCCCGAGATGGCGGAGGCGTTCCAGCCGACGGAGACCGAACGGCCCGCGACGAAGAAGTCGCCGGCGCTCTTGGACTTGCCGGCGGTCCAGAAGCCCATGCCGACGGTGACGACGACGGTGACGAGCGAGCAGATGGCGATCCAAGGGTCGATGCCGGCGACGGCGAGGAGGGCGTTCATGTTACTTGGTCAGGCCGTCCTTGGCGGCTTTGGCTTCGGCGTCCTCGAGGGCGATGGAGCGCTTGATGAAGACGTAGGAGATGATCCAGACGAAGGGGAAGAAGAGCACCCCGAGGATCAGCCACGTCAGGGTGAACCCGAAGACGCGCTGGGCCATGAAGGCCGGCTGGAAGTAGTTCAGCAAGGGCAGGGCGACGAGCGCGACGACGAAGCACAGCGCGCAGGCGATGGAGAGCTTCAGCTGGTCGCGCATCAGGCGCGCCAGGAAGGCATCCGAATGGCATGGGGATGGGGATTTGGTTACCCCCTTTTCGACCGTTGGCAAAGACTATCCCCGGGGTCGTCGGGGAATGCTTATTTTTAAGAAAGATTGAGGGGGCTGATCCCTTCCTTATGCCAGAGCCCATGAAAGCTCTACCCTGGCTCTCCCTCTTGCTGGTCACCTTCGGCGCCGCGGTGGCGGCCGACAAGCCCAACGTGCTCTTCATCCTGTCCGACGACCACAGCTATCCCTACCTGAGCTGCTACGGCGATGGCAACGTCCGCACCCCGGTCGTGGACAAGCTTGCCGCCGAGGGCATCAAGTTCCGCAAGTTCTTCACCTCGGCCCCGCAATGCGTCCCGTCCCGCGCCGCCTACCTGAGCGGCCGGTCGCCCGTGGCCGCCCGCATCACGCGCTTCTCGTCCCCGCTGCCGCGTGATGTGGTCACGTTCCCCGAGGTCCTGAAGCAGGAGGCGGGTTACTACGTCGGGGTGGTCGGTCGGACCTATCATCTGGACGGTTCCGGCAAGGGCGACGACGAGTTGGGCAAGTTCCTGACGGAGGGCGGCTACAAGACCTTCAAGGACCGTCTCGACGTCGTGCAGACGGGTTCCGATCCGCAGGCGGTGGAGCAGGCGACCGCCTTCCTCGAAGGCCGTCCGAAGGACAAGCCCTTCTGCCTCTGGGTGAACTTCAGCGACCCTCATCACCCGTGGACCGCTCCGGCGAGCTATCGTCCGGATCCGGCGACGCTCAGGCTGCCGGCCCATGTGCCCGACCTTCCCGGCGTGCGCGAACAGTATGCCGACTACTGCGCCGAGGTGAACCGCGTCGATGAGACCACGGGCAAGGTGCTCGCGGTCCTCGATCGCCTCGGTCTCGCGAAGGACACCTTGGTGGTCTTCGCCGGCGACAACGGGCAGGCGCTGCCGCACGGCAAGGGCTCCCTCTACGATCCCGGCTGCAACGTGCCCTTCGTCGTGCG
>RGES01000272.1 GCA_009917805.1 Verrucomicrobiota bacterium | reverse complement strand
GCGAGTTCGTCGTCGCTGCCGAAGGGGATCGAGATGCTGCCCTTGCTGCCCTTGCGGACGACGGTCACGGGCGTGGCGAAATGCGAGGCCAGACGCTTCTGGACGTCGGCGACGACCGTCTGGACGGTCTTCTTGTGCTCGGTCTTCTTGGTCGAGACGACCTTCTTGACCTCGGCTTCGGTGGCGCGGACGGAGAGGCCCTTCTCGATGACGAGCCGGGCGACCTGGATGCGATGAGCCGCGTTCTCGACGCCGAGCAGGGCCTTGGCGTGGCCGGCGGAAAGCTGGCCCTTGCGGACGTAGCCTTGGATCTCCTTGTCGAGGGCGAGGAGACGGACGCTGTTGGCGATCGTCGCACGCGGCTTGCCCAGACGGTCGGCCACGGCCTCCTGCGTGAGCTTGAAATCGTTCATGAGCTTGGCGATGCCCACGGCTTCTTCGATGGCGTTGAGGTCGGCGCGCTGGAGGTTCTCGACGAGCGCGAGCACGGCGCTGGAATCGTCCTTCGCCTCGAGGATGCGCGCGGTGATGGTCTTCTGGCCGATCAGCTTGAAGGCGCGGAAGCGACGCTCGCCGGCGATGATCTCGTAGCCGTCCTTCACCTTGCGGACGACGATCGGCTGCATGAGTCCCTCGGCGCGGATGGAATCGGCGAGCTCCTTCACCTGGGCGTCGTCGAAGTCGCTGCGAGGCTGATGGGGATTGGGGACGATCGAGGTCAGCGGCAATTCCTGCAGCAAGAGGCCGGGAGCGGCGGGGGCGGCGGCCGGAGCGGGCGCCGGCGCGGCGACCGGCGTGGACGCGGCAGCCGGGGCGACCGAGGCGGGCTTGGCGACGCCGCCTCCGATGAGGGAACCGAGACCGCGACCGAGGGATTTCTTGGGAGGAGTGGCCATGGGGGCTTTATGAAGGGGGTTAGCGTCCGGCCGTTTCGGGCTGCGGGACGAAGATATCGACATCCGCTTTGAGGGCGGCAGGCGAGGCTAGGTTATTCGCTTTCAGGATCCACTCCGGCTTGGAACCGTTGCGCAGGGCGATCTTGATGACGGTATCGCCCGATTTGACGTGATATTTGATGCCGGTGCGGGGGACGTCCGACGGCGCGCCCTCTTCGGGCGGCGCCGGAGCTTCGGCCTGGGCGGCGGCCTTCGGGGCCTTGCCGGACTTCGTGGCCGGAGCCGCGCCCGTCTTGCCAAGAGCGGCGTTCACCTGACGGGTGAGCTCCGCGAGCGCGGCGTTCACTTCGTCCGTCTGCTGCTTCAGGCGACGATCCACTTCGGCCAAGGTTTCGGCGCGGGCCTTGGACAGCGCTTCGCCTTGCGAAGCGGCCGGAGACTGCCCGGCCTTCTGGCGATTGAGCGCCGAGCGCAGTTCGGCGTTCTCGAGCTTCAGTTTCTCGACTTCGTTCCGGAGTTCGGCGAGATCCTGCTGCATGCCCGCCAGCTGGGCGTTCTGAGCCGCCAACGGAAGCAGACCGAGGAAAAGGAAAAGGATACCTAGGCGCATGGACCAAGGAAAACATGCCCAAGGTGGGAGAGCAAGCAAGGTAGGGCCAGAGCTAGCCCCTAGGGCTGGGGCTAGGCTAATATTACCTACCCCTATCCCTACCCCTTTTAATTAATCTGTATCCCTGCCCTTCCCCGCCCTACCTTGCCCCCGATGTCCAAGGTCCTGGTAGCCCTCTCCGGCGGCGTCGATAGCGCCGTGGCGGCCCTTCTGCTCAAGCAGCAAGGGCACGAGGTGCATGCGGCCTACTTCCGGACCTGGATGAACGAAGAAGGCCTTCCCTTCCCCGGCGAGTGCCCCTGGGAGGATGACGTCCGCAACGCCCAGGCGGTCGCCGCGCATCTCGGCCTGCCCTTCCGGATCATCGACCTTGTCCAGGACTACCGCGACACGGTCGTCCAATACCTCGTCGACGGCTACCGCCAAGGACGCACCCCGAACCCGGACATCATCTGCAACCGCGAGATGAAGTTCGGCGTCTTCCTGCGCAAGGCGCTCAAGGACGGCTTCGACGTCATCGCCACAGGCCACTACGCGCGTCGCCGCGAAAACGCCGACGGCACGTTCGACCTCCTCGAGGGCCTCGACCCGAACAAGGACCAATCCTACTTCCTCGCGTTGCTCCGCCAGGAACAGCTCGCCAAGGCGATCTTCCCGATCGGCGAGCTGCTGAAGCCCGAGGTGCGCAAGCTCGCCGCCGACGCCCGGCTGCCGAACGCGGAACGCAAGGACAGCCAAGGCATCTGCTTCCTCGGCCAGGTCCCGGTCCAGGATTTCCTCGAGCGCCATATTCCGGATTCGCCCGGCCCGATCGTGAACGCCGCCGGCAAGGAGATCGGCCGGCATCGCGGCCTCCATCGCTACACCATCGGCCAGCGCAAAGGCATCGGCCTGCCTTCCAATACCGACCACGAATATTTCGTCG
>RGES01000271.1 GCA_009917805.1 Verrucomicrobiota bacterium | reverse complement strand
CACCACGAGATCATCGCCCACTCGACGGCCCAGGCCCTGCAGGACGCCGCCATCCGCTCCGAAGTCCCGGTGATCAACGGCATCGTCGTCACCAACAACCGCGAGCAGGCCGTCGCCCGCTGCCAGGGCGCGCTCGACCGCGGCACCGAATTCGCGCACGCCGCCCTCGCCATGGCCCGCCACCGCATCACGCTCGGCGAACGCCTCGACCAGGTCGAGGAGGAGGAACGCAAGCGCGGCGGCCAGGAACCTTTCGCCCAGAACTGACCGATGGACAACGACTCTCCGATTTCCGCCTCCGCGCGCGCCAAGATCCGCATCCGGATCAAAGGCGTGGACTACCGCATGGCGGACCAGACCGCGGCCGACATCATCGCCAGCGTGGCCGGCACGGGCGCCCGCATCTCCGGCCCCTTCCCGCTGCCATCGCAGGTCGAGGAACCCCGCACGGCGCTCCGCGAGGAGATCCGCAGCCATCGCCGCCTGATCGAGATCATCGGCTCCAACCAGAAGACCGTCGACGCCTTCCGTCGACACAACGTGCCCGCCGGCGTCGAGATCGCCATCGTCGCCCCCGAGGAACCCGTCGTGCCGGACCCCGCCGCGGCCCCGGCCAAGCGCAACCGACGCCATGACGGCCGCGTCGCCGCCATGCAGTTCCTCTGCTCCTGGGAAGTCCAGCGTCACGCCGACATGGTGACGGGGCTCTTCGACTTCTTCTCCGAGCGTCCGCAGCCCCGCGAATACTACGCCTTCGCCGAGGAGCTCATCCAGGGCGTCATCCGCGACCTCACCCTCATCGACGAGGTCATCGGCAAGTACGCCAAGAACTGGGCCTTCGGCCGCATCGCGCGCGTCGACCTCGCCATCCTGCGCATCGCCATCTTCGAGCTGATGCGCCGCACGGACATCCCGCCGGTCGTCAGCATCAACGAGGCCGTCGACATCGCCAAGGAGTTCTCGACCGAGGAATCCAAGCGCTTCGTGAACGGCATCCTCGACAGCTATAAGGAAGAACTGGGTCGCGACCCGCGCAAAGCCGAGGGCGGCTGAACCGATGGCGGGCTTCTTCGAGCGACTGAAGTCCGGCCTCAGCCGTACGGCCGAGGCCGTGGCCAACCTGCTCGCGCGCCCGATGGACGCCGCGTCGGCCGAACAGCTGCGTGAACGCCTGATCGCCGCCGACTTCGGTCCGGCCACCGCCGACGAAGTCGTCGAAGCCGCCCGCTCCGCCTGGAAAGCCGAAGCCGCGCTCCGCAAGACCTCGCCCGCCGAAGCCGCGGCCGAAAGCATCGTCCGCGCGCTCGGCGGCGACACCGTCGCCGCGCCCGCCTTCTCCAAGCCGCACGTGATCATGCTCCTCGGCGTCAACGGCGCCGGCAAGACGACCACCGCCGCGAAGCTCGCCTGGCGCTGGCGCCAGGAAAACAAGCCCTGCCTGCTCGGCGCGTGCGACACCTTCCGCGCCGCCGCCGGCGAACAGCTTTCCGCCTGGGCGGACCGGCTCGGCGTCGAGGTCGTGGGCGGAGCCGCCGGCGCCGATCCGGCCGCCGTGGCCTTCGACGCCGTCAAGGCCGGCGTCGCGCGCGGCGCCGACGTCGTCGTCCTCGACACCGCGGGCCGGCTCCACACCAAGGCGCACCTGCTCGAGGAACTCCGCAAGGTCGTCCGCGTCACGGCCAAGGCCCACGCCGGCGCTCCGCACGAGAAATGGCTCGTCATCGACGGCTCGCTCGGCGCGAACTCGATCGAACAGGCCCGCATCTTCCATGAGGCCGTCGGGCTCACCGGCCTGATCGTCACCAAGCTCGACGGCACCGCCCGCGGCGGCGCGCTCGTCGCGGTGGTCCGCGAACTCGGCGTCCCGGTCCGCTTCATCGGCGTCGGCGAGCAGCCGGCCGACCTCCAGCCCTTCGACGCGCGGGCCTACGCCCGTTCGGTCGTCGGGCTGGCCGAGTGAGGTTGTCTTGCCAGCGAGGGCGCCCCGCCCCAGCGTGAGCCCATGTCGGCCGAGACCGTCACCGTCGAACTAGGCCAGCGCTCCTACCCCGTCCGCATCGGGGCCGGGATGCGCAAGGAAGCCTTGGCCGTGGCGGAGCGGCGCGTGGCCTCCGGCCAGAAGTGCGTGGCGATCACCTCCCCCGGCGTCGCGGCCGCGCAGTCGGGCTTCGCCGCGGAACTCGCCCGCCTCATGCCCGTGCTCGCGACCGCTTCGGACGGCGAGACCGCCAAGTCCGCCGCCGAACTCGCGCGCGTCTGGGATTTCCTCGCCGCCAACGGCGTGGCCCGCGACGGCGCGGTCTTCGCGCTCGGCGGCGGCGTCGTGGGCGACCTCGCCGGCTTCGCGGCGGCCTCCTACCAGCGCGGCGTCGATTTCTACCAGCTCCCGACGACCCTCCTCGCGATGGTCGACAGTTCCGTCGGCGGCAAG
>RGES01000028.1 GCA_009917805.1 Verrucomicrobiota bacterium | reverse complement strand
GCCGACCCGCAACCTGCTCGTCGCCGGCAACTTCAACCTCACCAACACCAACGAGCTCAACGCCTCGCTGACGCAGCGCGACGCGTTCGGAAGCCACCGCGATGAGGTCCTCGGTGCGGGCGTACCAGCACGGGCGGATGCCGTTCGGGTCGCGGATGACGAAGCTGTCGCCGTTGCCGACGAGGCCGGCGATGGCGTAACCGCCGTCCCAGTTCTTGGCGGCCTTGCGCAGGACGTTGCCGATGTCCATGTGCTTGGAGATCTCCGTCTGCACCGCGGCGCCTTCGAGCCCCTGGTCCTTGAAGGCCTTGAAGAGGCGGTCGTGTTCCTCGTCGAGCCAGAAGCCGATCTCCTCGAGGATCGACTGCGTGTCGGTCGAGTAGATGACGTGCGCGCCGCGCTGCGTCAGCGAGGCGTTGAGCTCGTTGGTGTTGGTGAGGTTGAAGTTGCCGGCGACGAGCAGGTTGCGGGTCGGCCAGATGGACTTGCGGGCGTACGGATGGCAGGAGACCGAGTCGAAGTTGCCCGAGGTGCCGTAGCGGAGGTGGCCGAGGAGGAGTTCGCCGCCGAAGTCGAAGTGGCGCTTCACCGTCTCGGCGAATTCGGGGACGATGACCCCTTCGCGCATCTTGTCCGAGTAGGTCTTGATCTGGCGGGTGAAGATCTGGGTCAGGCCCTGGGCGCCGATCTCGCGGTCGCGGAAGAGGAAGGCCTCGCCGTTCTCGGCGCCGATCTTGACGCAGCCGATGCCCGCGCCGTCCTGGCCGCGGTTATGCTGCTTCTCCATCAGGAGGAAGAGCTGGTTGAAGCCGTGGAGCGGGGTGCCGTACTTCTCCTGATACCACTTCAGGTCCTTGGTCAGCCGGACAAGGGCAATGCCGCATTCGTGCCTTAAGGAGTCGCTCATCGCAGGCCTCGGAGTTTGCCCACTCGGCGCGCGTCCTGTCCAGCGCTTACTATTAGGAGCGCAGGACCCGGTCGAGCCGGGCGAGGCTTTCGCCGATCAGGCCGGCCATGTCCGCGTGCTGCCGGAAGGCGGGGTCGCGATGGTATTCGGCCAGACCGTCGGCCAGTTCCTTCGCCTTTTCGCTGCTGGTGAGGGGGTTGGCCCGCATGGCGGCCAGGAGGTCCTTGACCCGGTCGGGCGCGGCGAGGTGTCGGCGGTGGATGAGCGACTGTTCTTCGCGCCGGTACTGGGCGGCGGAGGCGGCGTTGATGTGCTTGGCGCAGAGCTGGGCGAAGGGGCGGTTCTCCTTGAAGGAACCCGGAAGGTAGAACCGCAGGCGCCCGTCGTAGCTCTGCTGGTCGAAGTCCATGGCGCGGACGCGGATGGCGGTGGCGTCGAAGTCCGGGGTGACGGCGATGACGAAGTTGTAGGCGCGCATGTCGCCGAGGAGGCGGACGAGGCAGCGCTCCTCGAACTTGATCAGCTCCTTGGCGAGGCGCACCGGATGGTGCCCGTCGGCGTCGAGCCACTTCTCGGCGAAGATGTCGCCGGGGATGCCCGTGACGTGTTCCTCGACCAACGTCTCGCCCCAGGTGAGGTAGAGCATGCGGTTCGGCGAGAGCAGGTGCTCGAGCTCGAGTCCGCAGACGCGCGAGGCGTCGCCGACCTTCACGTAGAAGTAGTCGTGGTTCTCGTTGTACGCGTTGACGATGCGGACGCGGAAGGGTTGCGAGTTGCCGAAAGAGCAGAAGTCGACGCGGTCGACGTAGACGTGGCTGAAGACCTTCATGCCGCCTTCGCCGCGGAGCAGGGCGTACGTCTCGAGCAGGCCTTGGGAGAGGCGGCTCATGACTTCGGGCGGGTAGGCGACGGTTTCCCAGAGGGTATCCTTGCCGCGTTCGAGCAAGGGCATCGCGGCCGTGAAGTCGCGCAGTTCCGCGTACGTGACGGGCAGGGGCACCTCGCGGCCTTCGCGCGAGAGGTAGGCGCGGAGCTCGGCGCCGATCGGATAGGCCGGCTTCCGGTTGGTGCGCTTGAACTCGGCTTCGGATCCGGCGGCGTCCATCGTCAGTCGAGGTTAGGCCGGTCGCGCGTCTCTTCGACGATCATCCGGAGCGGCTGTCCCGGATGGCATTCGGCGCGATACGCGATGAAGCCGCGGCGATGCTCGTCGTAGATGGGCCAGAGCAGGGTGCGGTCTGTCTCCGGGACGGCGGTGCGGGCGAGGTCCTCGCGGGCGAAGAAGCCGAACCGGCCTTCGTCGATCGTCTGCGGGAGGCCCTTGAGGGGCTTGCGGCAGTCGAAGAGGAACATCAGCCAGTGCGACTGGCCTTCGTAGCCTTTCTCGGAGATCATGCCGAAGAGATGGAGGTCCGTGGTCGCGATCTTCGCGCCGGTCTCTTCTTCCGTCTCGCGGACGGCGCATTCGAACGGGGATTCGCCCGTGGCCATCTCCAGCTTGCCGCCGATGGGGCTCCAGCAGCCCAGGTTGGGGGCCTTCGTGCGTTGGATGAGCAGAAGCCGGCCGGCCTCGTCGTGCATGAAGACGAGGACGCTGATCTTGAAGGGCAGGGGAGCGCCGGCGGACATGGACTCCACCTTGCGGGCGGGCTCCGCCGGCACAACCCCGGAGTGCTCTTCAGCCGGCCAGGATCGCGTCGATCCGCTTCAGTTCCTCGGAGGCGAACGGAGCGGAATGGGCTGCGGCGACGCATTGTTCGAGCTGGGCGACCTTGCTCGCGCCGATGATCGCCGTGGTCACCCGCTTGTCGCGGAGCACCCAGGCGAGGGCCATCGAGGCGAGGGGCTGGCCGCGTTCCTCGGCGACTTTCGCGAGCTGGCGGACCTTGGCCATGCGCGCGGCGTCGACCTGTTCGGCCTTGAGGAATCCGTGCGGCTTGCCGGCCCGGGCGTCGGCCGGGATGCCCTGAAGGTAGCGGTCGGTCAGCATGCCTTGGGCGAGCGGAGAGAAGACCGCGCAGCCGATGCCTTCCTTTTCGACGGTCTCGAGCAGGCCGGCTTCCGGGGTGCGCTCGAACAGGCTGTATTTGGGTTGGTGCACGACGCACGGGGTCCCGAGGTCCCGGAGGATCGCGCACGCCCGGGCGGTGTCGGCCGGATTGTAATTGGAGAGGGCGGCGTAGAGGGCCTTGCCGGAGCGGACGGCCTGGGCGAGCGCCCCCATCGTCTCTTCCATCGGGGTATGCGGGTCGCGCCGGTGACTGTAGAAGATGTCCACGTACGGGAGCCCCATCCGCTTCAAGGATTGGTCCAAGGATGCCAGCAGGTATTTGCGTGAGCCGAAGTCGCCGTGCGGCCCGGGCCACATGGTGTAGCCGGCCTTGGTCGAGACGATCAGTTCGTCGCGGTAGGCGCCGAGGTCGTCGCGCAGGATCCGACCGAAGTTGGTCTCCGCCGAGCCCGGGACCGGGCCGTAGTTGTTGGCGAGGTCGAAGTGCGTGACGCCTAGGTCGAAGGCGCGCAGGGCGATCGCGCGGGCGTTCGCGAAGTCATCGACGCTGCCGAAGTTGTGCCAGAGCCCCAGCGAGACCTTCGGCAGGTGCAGCCCCGACTTGCCGCAACGAGCCTGGAAGGACGCGTGGGCGTAGCGAGCGGGGTCGGCTTGGTGCATGGAGATAATCAAGCGGGCGTGCGTCTTTTTAGCCAGAGCGAAAAAGCGGAGCCGCGCCGCCGCCGGTGGCGAATTTTTCGCATGTTGCTCACATTCGAAAATCGCCTCCGCCGACTTTCGGCACGCGTGACGAAATCGTGACACGTTTTCCGCCGCGCCGACGCGGAAAAACGGTTTGGCACGACCGATGCTCAATGGGTGTCGCTACCAAGCACCCACCAAAAACACCACCACCATGAAGACCAACACCAAACTCGCAGTAGCCTTCCTCGCCGCTGCTTCCTCGATCGCCGCCCAGGCCGCCGACGCTCCCGCGTCCTTCACCGCCTCGGGCAACATCGCGCTCACCAGCGACTATGTCTTCCGCGGCGTCTCGCAGACCGCAGGCAAGGCGGCGTTGCAGGGCGGGTATGACGTAGTCCACGCATCGGGCCTGTCGGCCGGGCTCTGGGCTTCCAATGTCTCCGACGCCTTCGGCGGCCTCGAGATCGACCTCTACGCCAATTACGCCTTCAAGCTGGGTGCGGTCGATTTTTCGGTCGGTTATATCAATTACACCTACAACACCGCCCCGAACGGCGGCGAAGCCAACATCGCCGCCACTTACGCCGGCCTGACCCTCAAGTATTCCGACGGCGTTTCGGGCGTCTTGTCCGATTACTACTACGAAGCCAATTATAGCTACGACGTGGCCGCCGTCAAAGGGTTGAACATCGGCCTGCATTACGGCCAGACGGAGACCGACGTCTATGATTACGCCGTATCCGCCAGCTACCCGGTACTCGGATTCACCGCGACGGTTTCCTATTCCGAGCTTGAAGGCGGGGACAATATCACGGCTTTCACCCTCAAGAAGGTCTTTTAGTCCGTCTTGGTCTGCTCATAGCACCAAGGGCGCCTCCGGGTGGGGGCGCCCTTTTCGTGCCACCTCGCCGCCTTGCGCCCCATGGCTATTTTCGCAGGGTGTTTGGCCATGCCCGAGCTCGCCGAAGTCGAATATTTCCGTCGTCGCTGGAATCCAGGCATCGGCCGGAAGGCCGCGAAGGTCTTCCTGAATCCGAAGGCGCGTGTCGGTCGTGCCGTTGACGCGAAGGCGCTGACCAAGGCTCTGACGGGCGCTAAGCTCCTCGAGTCCTTCGCGGCCGCCAAGCAGATGGCGTTCCGTTTCTCGGGAAACACCTGGATCGGCGTGCACCTCGGGATGACCGGCCGACTCGAAGTCGGCGATGCCGATCGCGAGCCGACGCCCTATGACCATTTCAAGCTGACGATGGCCGGCGGCAAGGAACTCGTCTTCGTCGACCCCCGGCAGTTCGGACGCATCCAGTTCTGGCAAGGCGTGGGCGTGCCGCCTTGGTGGGAGAAGATTCCGCCCGCGATCCTTTCGCCGGAATTCACCGTCGGCGTCGTCGAGGTCTTCCTGCGCCGACGCGCCCGTACGGCGATCAAGCCGGTGCTGCTCATGCAGGAACGTTTTCCCGGCATCGGCAACTGGATGGCGGACGAAGTGCTCTGGCGCGCGGGCTTCCATCCGCAGGCGAAGGCGGGCGGGTTCGGCCCGAAGTCCGTCCGCAAATTGCACGCGACGCTCCGCGAGGTCTGCGCCGAGGCGATGGCGGTCATCGGCAAGGACTGGTCCGATCCGCCGGACACCTGGCTCTTCAACCACCGCTGGAAGGACGGCGGCCGTTGCCCGCGTTCGAAGAAGCCGTTGGTCCGGGAAGAGATCGGCGGTCGCACCACGTGCTGGTCGCCCGAGCGGCAGGTGCTCGGCATCGAACGCCGTTGACCTTCCGCGCGCCCGCGCGAATTTGAACCCATGCGCGTCACCGGCGGCATCGCTCGAGGTATCCAGCTCCGCGTTCCCACGCAGGGCGGCGTGCGTCCGGCCACGGACTACATCCGCGAGGCGGTGTTCAACTCGCTCGCGGCGTTCGTGCCGGGCACGGCCGTGCTTGATCTCTTCGCCGGCACCGGCGCCTACGGCCTCGAGTCGCTCAGCCGTGGCGCCCTGCGCGCGACGTGCGTCGACCAGCGCATCGGCGCCGAGCTGACGGCCAACGCCGCCGCGGTCGCGAAGTCGATGGGCCTCGCCGAACTGCCTTTCACGAAGATCACCGGCGATGCGACCAAGCCCGGCGTGGCCGCAGGGCGCTTCGACCTCGTCTTCGCGGATCCGCCCTGGGAGCTGTGGCAGACCAAGGGCGCGGAGATCGCCGCGACCGCCGTCGGTTACGCCGAGGAAGGCGCGCATGTGCGCGTGATCCTCGAGGCGCCCGGCGGTTACGAAGTCCCGGTGCCCGAGGGATGGAAGCTGCGCAAGGTCATCGGCAAGGGCAAAGGCCAGCCGGCGGCGTCGGTGCTCGTCCGCAAGGCCGCGGAGTGATCAGCCGACGGGACGGTGTTTTTCCCAGACGCGCAGCTGCGCGAGCATGAGCGCGCCGCCGACGAGCGCGGCCGCCTCGACGCGCAGGATGCGGTCGCCGAGGTGCGCGAAGGCGAAACCGGCTTCGCGCAGCTTCGCGCGCTCTTCGGCGGCGAAACCGCGTTCGGGGCCGATCGCGAGCACGGCGGCCTTCGCCGGCGCGGAAAGTTCGGGCGCGCCCGTCGCTTCGTAGGGATCGAGCGCGAGCTTCCACGCCACGGGGTCGATGAGCGCGATCGCTTCGGCGAGCGAACCGACGCGCGTCACCTCGGGCAGGAGCGTCGAGCAGGCCTGCTCGGTTCCCTTGACGACCTGCTCGCGCCATTCGCCATCCTTCCAGAGCGAGCTGGTGAGATAGCCCGGGTCGCCTTTTTCCGATTCGAAGAAGACGATGCGCTCGGCGCCGAGGCTCGCGAGGTCGTGCAGGACTTTCTTCGCCGTCTGCGGACGCGGCAGGCCGACGAGCACCGTGAGCGGCAGGCGAGGCTGCGTATTTTTTTCCCAGGCGACGGCGAAGGTCAGCCGGGGTGAGAGCGCCGTGATCGTCGCGATGCCGCGCAGGCCGTTCTCGATGCCGAGGTGGAAGCTGCCGCCGACGGCGAGGCCGACCGTCTCCCGCAGGTGACGGGCGCGCGCGTCGTCGGCCGGCAACCCGGTCCTGGCTTCCTCGGCGGTGATGAGCACCAGATTCACTTGGCCTAAGGTGGGAGGCCGGCCGGGGCTGGCGAGAGGGAAGGGTGCTAACGCTTGCAGGACGGGCGGCTTCGTTTAGAGTCCCACGCCATGGACCTTTCGGATTTCCGTAAAGAGTATGCCGCGCACGGCATCGACCGCCACGAGCTGCTCGAGTCGCCGCTGGCTCAGTTCAAGGTCTGGTTCGAACAGGCCAAGACCGCCGGCGTGATCGAACCGAACGCCATGGTCCTTTCGACCCTAGGGCTGGACGGCTTCCCGTCCTCCCGGACCGTCTTGCTCAAGGCCGCCGATGAGCGCGGCTTCTCTTTCTTTACTAACTATGATAGCAAGAAGGGGGCGGAGATCGCCGCCAACCCCCGGGTCACCCTGCTTTTCCCGTGGTTTTCTCTGGAGCGACAGATTCACATAACTGGCTCATTGATAAAGACTTCCGAGGAAGAGTCGGTGGCCTATTTCGCCCGTCGACCCTATGGCAGTCAGCTGGGGGCCTTGGCCTCGGATCAGAGCGACGTCATCGCCGACCGAGGGGTCCTCGAAGCGCGTCTGGCGGCCCTTAAGTCCAAGCACCCGGAAGGGCAGGTCCCCAAGCCCCCGCACTGGGGAGGGTACCGGCTGATTCCGATCAGTTTCGAATTCTGGCAGGGCCGGACCAATCGCCTCCACGATCGGTTCCATTACACCCTTAACAAAGGGGTTTGGGAGATTGTCCGCCTCTCGCCTTAAGGGGGCTGAGGATTAGCAGGCCTAATAGGGGGGCCTATGGACCCTTACTCTGGGTAAAGGGGTGCTCGCAGGGTTGACCATCCTGCTGGGAATCATTCACCAATCTTTTCCCGCGTCTAAATGCGCCCTCTTTTCTTCCTCAGTCTCTTAGCCCCGGCCTTCGTTCTCGCGAGCGAAGAAGGCGTCAATCCGAAGGCGACCGACCTCTTCCAAATCGGCGGCATCCCAGTCTCCAACTCGATCCTGACCACCTGGATCCTCGCGGCCGTCATCATCATCGCCATCCGCGTCCTCGTCGGCACCCCGAAGATCGTTCCGAGCAAGGGTCAGGCCCTCGTCGAAAACATGGCTTCCGGCCTGCGTGACGCGCTCGAGCCGATCGTCGGCAAGAGCATGATCGGCAAGGTGTTTCCGACCCTCTGCGGCTTCTTCGTCTTCATCCTGCTGATGAACTGGAGCGGCCTGCTGCCCGGCGTCGGCACCATCAAGTATGAGGCCGGCGGACACTGGCTCGACGCGATCCGCCCGGCGACCTCCGACCTCAACACCACCCTCGCGCTGTCGATCATCTCGTTCGTCGCCTGGACCTATTTCGTGCTGCGTTACGCGGGCTTCAAGGTGCTGATCTTCGACCTCTTCGGCAACAAGGCGGACAAGAAGGAGCTCAGCTTCCCGATGTGGGTCATGCTGAGCTTCATCTTCCTCGGCGTCGGCGGCATCGAAGTCGTCTCCATCGCGTTCCGCCTCATCTCCCTGTCGTTCCGTCTCTACGGCAACGTCTTCGGCGGCGAGAACCTGATCCACGCGCTCGGCGGCATCGCCCCGTACGTCGTGCCCGCGGTCGCCGGCCTCCTCGAGGTCCTCGTCGGCCTGATCCAGGCCTTCGTCTTCACGCTGCTTTCCGCCGTCTACATCGGCCTCATCTGCAACCACGAAGGCGGCCACGACGACGAGCACGCCCACTGACCTTTCCGCTTTCGAGGCGCGCGACATGCCGGGAATCCCCCGGCGGCGAGCCAAGGAAAAACCAAAAACAAAACAACATGATCATCGCTGAAATCACTGGTTCCCTCCCTGCCGCCGCCGGCTGTCTCGCCGCCGCCATCGGCGTGGGTCTCGTCGGCGCCAAGGCCGTCGAATCCGTGGGTCGCAATCCGGATGCTTCCGGCAAGATCCTCGTCCAGTCCATCCTGGGCATGGCTCTCGCCGAAGCCGTCGCGTTCTACGCGATCTTCCTCGCGAAGTAACCGGTCACGTGGCGAGGCCCCGCAAGGGGCCCGCCACTTCTCTTTCCCAGCGCCGAAACCATCACCACTTTCCAAGTCCTCACCATGACCTTCCTCTCCGCCCTCCTCGCCGCCGAACCCGCGCATGAAGCCGCCAAGGCCGCCGCCCACGGCGCCGAAGCCCACGGTCCGCTCGCCGACATCGTCCACCTCTTCGGCTCCTTCGGCGTCGATAAGGCCCACCTGATCGTCCAGGTCGTCAACTTCGCGATCCTCGCCTTCGTCCTCTACAAGTTCGCCATCAAGCCCGCCCTCGGCCAGCTCGAGGAGCGTATCCGCCAGGCCGAGCAGCTCCAGAAGGACCGCGCCGCCGCCGAAGCCCAGCTCGCTTCCGCCCAGAAGACCGCCGAAGCCCAGCTCGTCGCCGCTTCCGACCAGGCCGCGAAGATCCTCGCCGACGCGCGCAACTCCGCCAAGGCCGCCGTCGAAGCCGCCCGCGCCGAAGCCCAGGCCGCCCAGACCGAGGTCATCGCCAAGGCCAAGGCCGCCATCGAAGCCGACCGCGTCAAGATGATGAACGAAGTCCGCGGCGAAGTCTCCCGCCTCGTGGTCGAGACCGCCGCCAAGGTGCTCGAGCAGAATCTCGACGACGCCCAGCGCGGCCGCCTCAACGAGGCCGCCGTCAAGCAGCTCGCCCGCTAAGCCGTCCCTTTCCCGATGTCCGCCGCCTCCGTCCGAGCCGAAGCCAAGCGCCTTCTCGCCCTCTCCCTCGAGGGCGGGGCGGTCTCGTCCGACCGCGTGGGCGCCGTGCTCGCCGCGCTCGCGAAGTCCCGCCCGGCCCACCAGCTCCGCCCTTTGCTCCGCGCCTATCTCGCGAACATCCGTCGCGAACTCGCCCGCGGCGAGGCCCGCATCGAGCACGCCGGGCCGCTCTCCGCGTCCGACGCCGACGCGATCGCCGCGCACTTCACCAAGCTCCTCGGCCGCCCCGTCCGCCCGGTCGCCCGTCGCAACGACGCGCTCCTCGCCGGCTTCCGCGTCCGCGTGGGCGACGACGTCACCGACGTCTCGGCCTCCCTCCGCCTGGCCAACCTCGCCAAGTCCCTTTCCTGAACTCCCCCAACCTTAACCTGATTTACTAAACACAATGAGCAACGCGATCGACCAGATCCAGAAAGCCATCGCCGGCCTTGATACCCGCGCCGGCAAATCCAACGTCGGCACCATCGTCTCCCTCGCGGACGGCGTGGCGTCCATCGACGGCCTCTCGGGCGTCATGATGAACGAGATGATCGAGCTTCCGGGCGGCCTCCAGGGCGTCGCCCTCAACCTCGCCGAAGACACCGTCGGCTGCGTCGTCATGGGCGACATCTCCAGCCTCAAGGAAGGCATGGAAGCCAAGACCACCGGCCGCCTCCTCTCCATCCCCGTCGGCAAGGGCCTCCTCGGCCGCGTCGTCGACGCCCTCGGCAACCCGCTCGACGGCAAGGGCCCGATCGTCTCCTCCGAGCGTTACCCGGTCGAGAAGATCGCCCCGGGCATCATCCCCCGCAAGTCCGTCGACCAGCCGATGCAGACCGGCATCATGGCCATCGACGCCATGATCCCGATCGGCCGCGGCCAGCGCGAGCTCATCATCGGTGACCGCGCCACGGGCAAGACCACCATCGCGATCGACACGATCATCAACCAGGCCAACGCCAACCGCGTCGGCCTCGCCTCCGGCGACGCCAACTTCCGCCCGGTGTACTCGATCTACGTCGCCATCGGCACGAAGAACTCCTCCATCGCCCGCACGATCGGCACCCTCGAGAAGGCCGGCGCGATGGAATTCACCGTCGTCGTCGCCGCTTCCGCCGCCGACAACGCCGCCAACCAGGTCTTCGCGCCTTTCTCCGGCACCGCCATCGGCGAGTGGTTCATGGAAAACGGCCAGGACGCGCTCATCGTCTACGATGACCTTTCCAAGCACGCCGCCGCCTACCGCCAGATCTCGCTGATCCTGAAGCGTCCGTCCGGCCGCGAAGCCTACCCGGGCGACGTGTTCTACCTCCACTCCCGCCTCCTCGAGCGCTCCGCGCGCCTCGCCGGCAAGGGCTCGCTCACCGCGCTGCCGATCATCGAGACGCAGGCCGGCGACGTGTCCGCGTACATCCCGACCAACGTGATCTCGATCACCGACGGCCAGGTGTTCCTCCAGACCGACCTCTTCAACCAGGGCATCCGTCCCGCCGTCTCCGTGGGTCTCTCCGTCTCGCGCGTCGGCTCCGCCGCGCAGATCAAGGCCTTCAAGCAGGTCGCCGGCAAGGTGAAGGGCGAGCTCGCCAACTACCGCGAACTCGCGGCGTTCGCCCAGTTCGGCTCCGACCTCGACGAGAAGACCAAGGCGATCCTCGACAAGGGCGACCGCTTCGTCGAACTCTTCAAGCAGCCCCCGACCGCCCCGAAGTCCGCCGACATCCAGTGCGGCATCATCTGGGCGATGCAGAACGGCTTCTTCAACGACATGCCGGTGAAGTCCGTCCAGGCCGCCGCCGCTTCCCTCCAGACCCATCTCGAGACCGCCAAGCCGGGCATCCTCACGAAGATCCGCCTCGGCAACAAGATCGAGAAGGACGGCGAAGCCGAGCTGAAGGCCGCCTGCGAAACCTGGCGCCGCAGCTTCAAGGCCTGAGCCGAGCCGCCTTCCTCTTCTTCTTAAACACCGCCACGCCACATGCCCAAGGGACTCCGCGAGATCCGTAACCGAATCAAATCGGTCAAGAGCACCGGCCAGATCACCCGGGCCATGCAGCTCGTGGCGTCGTCGAAGATGAAGCGCGCGCAGGACTCCGCCCGCGCGGGCCGCGCCTACGCCGAGCTCCTCGGCGAGATCCTCGACACCGCCCAGGCCAAGGTCGGCGATTTCTCCCACCCGCTGCTCACCAAGCGCGACGTCAAGGTCCGCGGCATCCTCCTCGTCACGCCCGACAAGGGCATGGCCGGCGCGCTCAACGGCAACCTGATCCGCCTCGCCGCCGAACAGAAGGACGCCGTCTTCGTGTGCATCGGCCGCAAGGGCGCCCAGGCGCTCGCGCGCTCGGGCCGCAAGGTCCTCGCCGACTTCCCCGTCACCGACCGCGCGACCTTCAACGAAGTCCGCCCGGCCGCCGAATACCTGATCAAGGCGTTCACCGAAGGCACCGTCGACACCGTCGAGGTCCTCTTCGCCCACTTCAAGAACACGATGGTGCAGACCCCGCGCGTCCAGCAGCTCCTGCCGGCCGACAGCCTCGTCGCCCAGGCCCGCGAGTTCCGCGTGAAGCTCGGCCTCCCCGAGCCGAAGATCGAGGACGACGAACGCGACATGCTCTTCGAGCCCTCCGCCGCCGCGATCCTCAGCCAGCTGCCGGCCCTCTTCTTCAAGCAGGCCGTCCACCAGGCCGTCCTCGAGTCCAAGGCCTCCGAGTTCAGCGCGCGCATGGTCGCCATGAAGGCCGCCACCGACAACGCCAAGAAGATCGGCGCCGCCCTCTCCCTCGAATACAACAAGGCCCGTCAGGCCGCGATCACCCAGGAAATCCTGGAGCTCACCGCCGGCGCCGCCGCCCAGTAATCTCCCAACCCTCCCACTTCTACAAATATCATGAGCACTAAAGGTACGATCACCCAGGTCCTCGGCGCCGTCGTCGACGTCCAATTCCCCTCCGACAAGGTCCCTGAGATCTACAACGCGATCCAGATCGACTATAAGGTCGAAGGCAAGGCCACCAAGCTGATCCTCGAAGTCCAGCAGCACCTCGGCAACGGCCTCGTCCGCGCCGTGGCGATGACGACCACCGAAGGCCTCGTGCGCGGCGGCGAAGCCGTCGACACCGGCGCCCCGATCACCGTGCCCGCTGTCTCTTATACACATCTGACGCTGCCGACG
>RGES01000270.1 GCA_009917805.1 Verrucomicrobiota bacterium | reverse complement strand
AGACGGAACTGCAGCTTCGCTTCCCCGAGCAGAACCTGATCGTGCGCAACATGGGCCGTTCCGGCGACACCCCGGCTTTCCGTCCGCACCCGGCGCGCGCGAGCCAGTGGGCCTTCCCCGGCGCCGAAAAGTTCCACCCCGAGTACGCCCAGCATAACGGGAAGGGCTTCTTTTCCACGCCTGACCAGTGGCTCTTCCACCTCAAGGCCGACACCATCGTCGCGTTCTTCGGCTACAACGAGTCGTTCGACGGCCCCGGCCGCGCCGCGAACTACGAAGCCGAGGTCGACGCCTTCGTCGCCCATTCGCTGACCAAGGCCTACAACGGCAAGACTGCGCCGCGTCTGGTGCTCGTCTCCCCGATCGCCTTCGAGGACCTCTCCGCGACCCGCGACCTGCCCAACGGCCGGAAGGAAAACGCCAACCTGGAACTCTACGTCGCCGCCATGGAACGCGTCGCCAAAAAGCACGGCCTCACCTTCGTCGACCTCTTCCACCCCACCCTCGCCGCCTACGGCAAGGGCAAGTCCGCCTACACCATCAACGGCTTCGCCCCGACCGACTTCGGTTACCGTGAAGTCGCCAAGCTCCTCGCCGACGGACTTTACGGCGCCACGCCCCGCGTCTCCAAGGCCGACGAAGCCCTCGTGAACGGCGCGGTGAAGATGAAGGATTACATGTGGAACACGGATTACTCGATCCTCAACGGCGTCCACACCCACGGCCAGCGCTACAACCCGTTCGGCCCGCAGAATTATCCCGACGAAGTCTTCAAGAGCCGCCAGATGACCGCGCTCCGCGACGAACTCATCCACGGCGTCGCCCAGGGCAAGCGCACCGACCTGTCCGTCGACGACTCCAAGACGCTCGTCCTGCCTCCGGTGCCCACCAACTTCAAGCCGAGCGAAAAGAACGGCAACCCGACGGAGTTCCTTTCCGGCGAGGCCGCCATCGAGAAGATGAAGCTCGCCCCCGGCTACAAGGTGTCGCTCTTCGCCTCCGAGGAGAAGTTCCCCGACCTCAAGAAGCCCGTCCAGATGTCGTTCGACGCCAAAGGCCGCCTCTGGGTCGCCACGACGCCGACCTACCCCCACTACCGCCCGGGTGACGCCCTGCCCAACGACAAGATCCTGATCCTCGAGGACACGGACGGCGACGGCAAGGCCGACAAGCAGTCCGTCTTCGCCGACAAGCTCCATATCCCGATCGGCTTCGAGATCGCCCCGGAAGGCGTGTACGTCTCGCAGGAACCCAACCTCGCCCTGCTCGTCGACGATGACAAGGACGGCAAGGCCGACCGGATGGAACTCATCCTGCACGGCTTCGATTCGCACGACTCGCACCATGCCATCTCGGCCTATTGCGCCGACGCCTCCGGCGCCTTCTACCTGCTCGAAGGCCGCTTCCTCCACAGCCAGGTCGAGACCCCGTACGGTCCGCGTCGCTGCAACGACGGCGGCGCCTGGCGCTTCGACCCGAAGTCGTACCGCCTCGAGCGCGTGCAGGTCGACGTCTCCAATCCGTGGGGCTTCTCCTTCGACTATTGGGAACAACCTTTCCTGTCCGACGCCTCCTCGGGCGAAAACTGGTGGGCGCTACCCCTTTCGGCCAAGGTCCCGTACGGCATCGAGCAGGTCAAGGTCGAGCAGTTCGTCCCCAAGCGCTCCCGCCCGACCTCGGGCGCCGAATTCGTCTCCTCGCGCCACTTCCCCGACGCGCAGCAGGGCGACTTCATGATCTGCAACACGATCGGCTTCCTCGGCATCAGCTTCGGCAAGAAGGCCGACGACGGCGCCGGCTTCACCGGCGCAAACCATCAAAGAAGATTGTGGCTGTTCGAAGCAGAGGCCCCGGATGCCGTCAACAGAACCCCACCTGTGCCGGTTTATTCAAACGGAAATACCGTCCCGAAGAAACTATTCATCAAAGGCCGTCACCATTTATCATTCAAAATCAAGCTCACTTCGGCCAAGGAAGCGTTCCTCGTCACCTCCGGTGCCCAAAAAGCATGGGTTGATGGTATCAGCGTCGAGCTTGGGCAAAATATCATAAACAGCACCAAAGACTCCGAACATAACAGCAGATCAATCAAGGTTAACGGAGAAGGAGATCATCTGGTCACCATCGAGATAGCCGAGGGTGCTGAAAAGTTCTCCATAGATAATATTTTCACAATTCAATCAAATGCCTCAATCAAGGCATCCAAAACAACCAGCCAAAAAGGATTGGGCGGAAACCAGGGAAGCAGCCGTGACGGTTGGGTTAGTTTTCCGATGGACGACCTGCTCACCTCCACCGACGGCAACTTCCGCCCGGTCGACCTCGAGTTCGCGCCGGACGGCTCGCTGTACTTCATCGACTGGCACAACCCGCTGATCGGCCACATGCAGCATAACGCCCGCGACCCGAACCGTGACCATGAGCGCGGCCGCATCTACCGCATC
>RGES01000269.1 GCA_009917805.1 Verrucomicrobiota bacterium | reverse complement strand
GCGGCGGCCTTGGCGGCGGCGGGAGTCGCGGCCTTGGCGACCGGCGCGGGCGCGGCCTTGCGGGCCGGGTCGAGGCGCAGGATCGAACCGAGGGCGATGCGGTGCGTGGCGACGCCCTTGCCGACCGGGATGTCGACCTGGACGAACATGTTCGCGGTCTTGCCGACGCGCGACTTCTCGTCGGTCTCCACGGTGAAGCGGAGCTCCTTGGTGTCCTTGGTCACCTTGATCGGCGCGATGCGGATGGTGTCGGGCGCGCCGACGAGCGTGGCCACGGCCTCGCCTTCGAACGGACGCTGGACCTCGAAGTTGGTGGTCATCAGGCCGGGCGTGCCGATCTCCATCGCGGTGAGCGGGATGGCGTTGGCGGCGACGTACGGGGATTCCGTCGAGACCTCGGCGAACGGCGAGGCGTTGTACACCCTGCCCTTGCCGGCGTCGGCCTCGCCCTGCACCACGAACTTCCACGGCTTGGTATCGACGTTGGCGTTGGCGCTCAGCTGGAAGACGCACTCGTTGGACGTTGCCGATGCGCACGATGTCGTAGGTGCGCCGCATCTGGCCGACGATCTTGTTGTTCGGATCCTTCGGCTGCAGGAGCGGGGTGACGATGGCGCCGCCGTACGGGGCGTCCGCGGCGGCCTCGAGCACGAGCGGCACGCCGGGCTGGTCGCCGGGCGCGGCGTCCTCTAGGAGCTTCACGCCGGCGGGCAGGTCCTTGAGCTCGAAGCGATAGTCGCCGCCGACGCCGTTGCGGGTGAAGTTCTCGAGCAGCACCATGCGGCCGCCCTTGGGGACGGCCATGAACTGGCGGTAGTTGGTGTCGTTCACCGTGTAGTCGGGCGAGGCGAAGGTCAGGCTCGGCTGCGAGGCGACCATCTCGATGCGGTAGACGAAGTTGGCGCCGCCGCGTTCGAGGTGGTCGGCGATGCGGACGGTGTAGACGCCGTCGACCGCCGCGGTGAACTTGAAGCGGGAATCCAGGCGACGCATGCCGCCGCCGTCGTCGTTGCCGACGAGCGACGCGCCCTTGGGCGTATACACGTTGACGACCGGATCGAGGGGCGAGCCGAGGATCTGCGCGAGCGCGCGGCATTCGAAGACCTGGCCCTTCTTCAGGGGGATGCGGAAGCAGTCGACGTCGCCGGGCTTCTCGATGATGCCGTTGAGCGCGTAGGCGTCGGCGGCGACGGCGAGGGTGCCCTTCTCCGTCGTGTCGTTCGGCTCGGCTTCGAGCGTGTTGTCGATGGTCGAGAGGCGGAAGAGGTTGCCGGTCAGCTTGGAGCCGAGCTTGCCGCCGGCGGGGTAGATGGCGTCGGGACGGCGGAAATCGCCGACGTGCAGGCGGTAGAAGGAGTTGGCCGAGCCGCGGTAGGAAGACTCGCGGACCATCACGTAGTAGTCGCCGTCGTACTCCGCGGTGAAGGAGCAGTAGCCGTCCTGGCGGTGCAGGATCGTGTCGTCGGAGAAGGCTTTCTCGAACTTGTCCTTGTCGAGGATCGCGACGTAGGGATCCATCGCGCCCTGCGGGATGGCGGCGAGGCGCAGGCCGTCGACCTGGACGCCGATGCGCTGGCCCTTCTTCACGGTCAGCTTGAAGTAGTCGACGTCCTCGGACAGGATCACGCCTTCGACCGTCTGGTTGAGCGCGATCGGCTGGGCGGAGGCGAAGTCGCTGTTCGGCTCCTTCTCCTCCACGTTCGGGAAGGGGCTCGCGAAGAACTGGCGCATGTGCGAGACGCCGGACTTCGTGCGGACGCGCATGACGTGGTTGCCGGCGCGGACGGACTTGTCGATCGACAGCGTGAGCTCGACCTTGTTGGCGGCGCGGCTCTCGACGCTCTTCACCTTGAAGCCGGGCGTGTAGAACATCAGGTCCTCGAAGTCGTCGAGGCGGGCGCCGGCGATGGTGAGCTTCACGTCGGCGCCGATCTGGCCGCCGTGCGGCTTCAGCGTCGTCATGTCGGGATAGGCCGCCCGCGCGGCGAGCGGGGCGAACAGGAGCGCGGCAAGGAGACGGAACTTCATAAAGCGTTGCGGCGGGGCGCGGCCCGCCCGCCGCGCCGGGACGGCGGGCGGATGGGAGCTCAGGCGCCGGGTCAGGCCAGCCAGTCGGTCATCACGCGACCGCCGTTGACGATGTCGATCGGACGGCCGCCTTCGGACATGATGCGCTTCTCGGCGTTGATGCCGAGGACGCGGTACATGGTCTTGGCGAGGTCTTCGGGGCCGACCGCGTCGCGGTCGGGCTCGCCGCCGAGCGCGTCGGACGCGCCGTGGATGTAGCCTTCCTTCATGCCGCCGCCGGCCATGGCGACGGAGAAGACGCGCGGCCAGTGGTCGCGGCCGTTCGTGCCGTTGATCTTCGGCGTGCGGCCGAACTCGGAGCTGACGAGGACGAGCGTGCGTTTGAGCATGCCGCGGTCCTGGAGGTCGGTGATGAGGCGGGCGAA
>RGES01000268.1 GCA_009917805.1 Verrucomicrobiota bacterium | reverse complement strand
GGGTAGGGACAGCACCACGTGCTGTCCTAAGCGCAAAGGTGCAAACGTGGGAGGCAAGTTAAGGGGTGGCGCGGGTGGTGGCAATCGGCGGGCGGAGTTGGATACCCTTTCAGCAGAATAAGACAGAGGGGTTAGGAGCCCCCGTTGAATGGTTGGATCGTTGGATGGATGATTCGCGTAAATCTGACCTCGGATGTTTTGTGTCGGCTTTCGCCCCACTATCTAAAGATACAACAATCCAACCATTCAACTCACTCGCCGGCGCTCAGCGGTTCGGCTCTTCGTCTTCTTCGTCCGCCGGCGGCAGCTCGCCCTTCAGCAGCGCGTCGAGGGTCTTCTGCAGGAGCGCCTTCATGCGCGGCTCGTCGGCCTTGTCGACGGCCTTGATCTGCCAGCGGATGGCCTCTTCCTTGCGGCCTTGGAGCCAGCGGAGGCGGGCGAGCGTGTCGAGCTTGTCGGAATGGGTCTCCTTCGTGAGCGCCACCGCCTGCACCGCGCATCTCTCCGCGAGCGGGAGGTTACGCTTTCCTTCGAAGGCCTTCATCGTGAGCAGACGCCAGGCGATCTCGTTCATCGCCTCCGCGTCGTCGAACTCCTCGTCGGCCAGGCGCTTCAGCTGCGCGTAGAACTTGCTGGGGTCGCCGCGGGCGAGGCCGATCTGCGCTTCGATGGATTCGCGGAGTTCCTTGCCTTCCTGGGCGGGGAGCACGCCGGCGGCGGCGGGCAGGGCTTTCTCGGCGGCGTCCCAATCGCGGCTGCGCATCGCTTCCGAGAGCGCGTCGAGCTTCGCCTGGGCGGCGGCCATCTCCGGGTCGTTGGGCTTGGTGCCGGCGGGGACGGCGGGCTTGCTCAGGCGGCGTTGCGGGACCTTGTCGGCGACCGGCGCGGCGGCGGCGAGGGGCGTGCCCGTGAGGATGTCGCCGAGGATCTCGTCGCTGAGCTGCATCGGGTGGCCCATCCAGGCCACCTTGCCGTCGGCGATGACGAACGCGTGCGGGATGCCGTTCACTTCGGCGGCCTCGAGCCAGTCCTTGATGAAGGCCTTGCCGCCGAGCGCGACGCGGTACGACATCTTGTCGCCTTGGTTCTTCAGGAAATCTTTCGCGCGCTGCGCGGAGGCCGCGTCGCGTTCGCTTTCCCAGACGTTGACGCCCATGATCACGACGCCTTTCTTGCCCATCCGCTTGTGGAGGTCGTTGAGGTGGGGGATCGCGGCGACGCAAGGGCCGCACCAGCTCGCCCAGCATTCGAAGACATAGACCTCGCCTTTCTTGAAGTCCTTCACCGCTTCGCCTTGGAGCATCGCCTCCGGGCGCGTGGCGGGAGCGGGATCGCCGACCTTCAGGCCGGCGGCGGAAAGGGTGGCCGTGAGCAGCAGCAGGAGCAGGGCGCGCATGAGGATTACATTGGGTGTCGGATGCCGGGAGGCAAACCGCCAAATAGAGTATGGAGTATTGAGTATGGAGTATAGGGAGGGGCGGACAGAGGGCTGAATAGAGGGCTGCGTTGAGGACTGAATGGAGGGCTGAATCGATGGCGGATAGGGGGGTGTCGCCGGTGGCATGGGCCTGGCTGCGCCGCGGCCTCCGCAAAGGAAGGCACGTTGCAAAAGCCCCTGGTGATTTCCCGGCCGCTAACCGCCAACTGCTTCGACCTATTTTTTGGCCGGGGCGGCGGGGGCGGCCGCCTTGGCTTCCGCTATGAACCCGCGGATTTTCTCGACGTCGAGGGACATCGGGTGGCCGATGTAGGCGACGTTGCCGCCGGCGACCACGAAGCTGCAGGGGATGCCGTTCTGGCCGGCGGCGGTCAGCCAGGCCTTGCCGACGTCGCCGCGCGTGTCCTTGGCGACCGTGTATTCCATCTTCTTGTTCTTGCGGACGAAGTCATCCGCGGCGTCGACGCCGGAAGAGACGTGGATGCTGATGATTTGCACGCCGTCTTCCTTCAGCTTGGCCTGCAGTTCGGCGAGGTGCGGGATCGAGGCGACGCAGGGCGGGCACCAGGTGGCCCAGAACTCGATGACGTAGGTCTTCTTCGGGTCGAGGGCGCTCACGCGATCGCCTTTGATCCAGGCGGAGGGAAGCTTGGTCGGAGCCTTGTCGCCGACGGAGAGGGTCGGACCTTTCGGCGCGGCGAAGCCGAGCGTGGCGAACAGCAGGAGGAGAAGCGTAGGGAGGCGCATGGGTAAGGTGGGGTTGGAGGAGAAATATGGGGAAGGGCGAGGGGAGGCAAGAGAGCCAATAAAGAGAGTATGGAGTACCGAGTATGGAGTATGGGGGATGGATGCCGTTACAGGTGGTGGGGGGGTAGGGCCAACCATCCTTGGCTGGCCGCGACCGGGCAGGGATGCTCGGCCCTACCGCGAGACAGGGTGACGAACTCAAGGGGAGACCGGAAACCGGATAGGATGCCTGAGGGATTAATTTTTCAGGTCCCAGGTCTCGGCCGTCGGG
>RGES01000267.1 GCA_009917805.1 Verrucomicrobiota bacterium | reverse complement strand
CCAGGAGAACATCAACACCGTCGTCCGCACGACCAGCGAGGAAGTCCGCAAGGTCCGCCCGGGCATCAAGGTCAGCGCGGCGGTGTTCCGTCAGTGGGACCAGGACAGCCGCGTCGTGATGCAGGACTGGAAACTCTGGTGCGCCCAAGGCTGGCTCGATTTCGTCTGCCCGATGGACTACACCGAAAGCGAGACGGGGTACGACAGCTGGATCCGTCAGCAGAAACAGTGGGCCGGCCCGGCCGGCTTGGTGCCCGGCATCGGCATCACGTCATCGCGCACCACGCTCGCCCCGGATGCGGCCGTCCGCCAGATCGAGATCACCCGCCGCCACGAGACCCAAGGCTTCATCCTGTTCAATTACGGCGAACGCGAGGCCCGGGAAATCATCCCGACGCTCGGACTCGGCCCCACCCGACGCTGATCGGCACAATTGGCTGGCTCTCCCGCCCCTGCCCCTCATCCCTTTTCGCATGTCCTCCGAACCGACTCCTCCCTTCGACGGCCCCCAGCTGGGAGATACCGTCGACGGCCTCACGCTCATCGCGGTCGGCATCCGGGACACCTTCACCGAAGTCCTGCCCGCCCACCGCGAGGCCTTCACCCTGCTCAACGAATGGATGAGCGGCATCCGTCTGTACGAACTCGAGGACGCCCTCGACCTTGACGCCAATTTCTGGGACGAGCTCCTCGACTGCGACTACGAGGTCGGCGAAGGCGAGATCGACGGCGACAAGCCCGGAGAGATGGTGACGATCTACGACGTCTGGGCCGACGAGAAACAGGCCGAGGCATGCCTCGACAAGCTCTGCGCCCGGCTGGAGGAACTGAAGGCCATGGCGATCGACCTGCTCCCGCCCGGCCTGCACAACGCCGCGAAGACGCACAAGGCGCCGCTCGAGACGCTCAAGCTGATCGCGCAACTGGCCGACTGATCACTTCTTGGCCGGCTTCATCGCCGCCCGGATGGTCTCCTTGTGCTTCGGCCATTCGGGATTGGCCATGGCTTCCCAGATGCGCAGGTTGCGGAAACTCGCGTCGACCCCCACCCCGAGCATCACGCTCTGCTTGGGCTTGGCGAAGAGAGGGTGAGACGTCGTCGTGCTCTTGCCGGCGACGGTCGCCACGGCCTCCTGACCGCGGATCTCCAGCACCGCGACATACCATTCTCCCAGCTTCAGCGACTGCGGTACGCCCACCGGCGGCTCCTTGTCACGCTGCTTGTTGGCAGGGTTGATGCGCTCGGCGGAGTAGGCGGTCAGGTTGCTGCCGGTCGGCCCGATGAAGAAAGCCGCGACGTAGTCCTTCTCGTCTGTCGCCTTGACGAAGACCGAACGATACTTGCGCCCTTCGAGCGCTCTTCCGCCCAAAGGAACGGCGCCAAGAAAAACAGGAGTGCGGGAGACAGGGATTTCATGAGGTTCAAGGAGCACGCAGCCACGACAGCGAGACCTTCCGGAGGCGGAGCACGTTCAAGAAGGTCTTCTTGGCGCTGTCCCCGGCGCAATAGCCCAACAGCACGTCGTCGCCGACGAAATGGATCGCCGTGTAGCAGTACCAGCCGTCCGGATCGCCTTCGAGGACCTTGGGACTGCCCCATGTGGCGCCGCCGTCCTTCGAGATCGCGGCGACGAGCGGACTGCGGCGGCCCTTCAGGAAAGGCACCCGGCCGGAATGGTCGTTGAACACCGCGAGGAGTTCGGATGAACCCGGGATCCGCTTGATGCTTGCCGGTGAGACCGGCGAGGCGAGCGTGGTCGGCGTCGGCGCGCCCCAGGTCTTGCCGCCGTCCTTCGATTCGCAGCCATACTGGAACCCCGCATCCGTCCGCGCCCACGAGAAGAGCGAACCGTCGGCCCGCTCGACCACGCCGGGTTCCTGCAGTCCGCTGCCGGAACGGATCGGCATCGCCCACCAGTTGGCGGACTCCTGCCAGGTCTTGCCGTCATCGTCAGAACAGATCCATAACGCGATGGCCCGGGCGTCGAAGGACCGGCTGCTTGTCGGTTCCTGGCCACGCGAACGATGGAACGCCACGGGGAGGATGAGCCGGCCCTTGGCGGTCTGGATCAGGCGGTCGTTGTTGACGACGAAGTAGCCGGGGGCCTGCAGGATAAGCCTGGGTTGCGACCACGTCGCGCCATCGTCCTCCGAGGTCCGCAAGTACGGCCGACAATCGAGCCAGTCGTTCTTCACGAGATAGGTGAGATGCAGCCTGCCGCTGGCGGCGCGCAGCAACGAGACGCTCATCACGTTATAGCGGCCTTCGTTTTCCACGATCGTCTTCGGCGCGCTCCAGGTCGCGCCCTGGTCGTCGGAATGGATCTGGGCGAGGCGGGCCGGACCATGGTCCTCGCCCTTGCCGCCGTAATAAGCCGAGTAGCAGAAGATGATCCGGCCGGAACGAAGCGTCGCGAAGGCGCCTTCCGAATTACGAGGGTTCTCCGGCGTCGGCGTCAC
>RGES01000266.1 GCA_009917805.1 Verrucomicrobiota bacterium | reverse complement strand
ACGAGCGAGGCGGCGCCGGTATAGCCGAAGAGGTTGAGCAGGCGGGGGCGGGGTTCGAGTTTCTGCGGGCGGGAAGCGACCCATTTCCAGTGCGGCGACTGCTCGGCGAACACGCCGAACTGCTTGGAATTGTCCATGAACCGGAGCTGGAAACGCAGCTTGCCGAGCTTGGTCTCCCATTCCTTGGGGCAGTTGCCCTTCAGCTTCCAGCGGCCTTCGCGGCCCCCTTCTTCATGTTCCGCGACGGCGCGGGCCCATTCGGCGGCGGGCAGGGATCTGCTCCACCAGGCCTTGGGTTCGCTGCGGATCATGCGGACGCCGCCGATCTCCTCGAGCTTGAAGCCGTCGCCGGAATCAAGGAGGCGGTGGCCATCCCAGTCGCTCACTAGTACGCTTATTTCCACGCAGGCATCGTGGGCAAGCCTCGGCCGGGAGGGAAGCCCGCTTTTGCTCGCCAAAACTTTTTCCGCCCTTCCTCTTGGCGGTGATGACGAGAGAGCTGGCCAGCGCGCGCTGGGAGACGAAGGTCTCCGGCCTCGTCATGCTCACGCGCGACTGGACGGCTCCGGGTCTGCCGCCGCTGTCCTTGAATCCGCCCGCCCGCCTGACGTTGCTCGAGCCGGCCGACGTCCGCGCCTGGGCCTTGCGCTCGGGCCATTGGCTGGAAGGCGGCCGCGTCCATTTCTTCTTCTGGAAGGCGCTCTGCCCCGAAGCCGCGACCGGCACGGTGAGCGTCGCCGGCGCCTTCAACGACTGGGGCAAGGCCGTCGACATGGAGCGGTGGACGTTGCGTCCCGTCTGCGTCGCCGGCGCCGAAGGCTTCGAGCTGAGCGTCGCGGCCGACGAGGTCCTGGGCTCCGCCGCCGAGGCCGAATTCAAGTTCCTGCGCGACGGCGACCGCTGGGTCGAGCCGCCGCACGACGCCGACAACATCCGACGTTCCGCCGACAACCATCGCAACCTCGTCGTCTCGCGCCTGCGCACGGTCCGCCATGTCTTCCGTTTCCATGCGGCCGACGCGGATCCGTCCGCCGCTCCGTCGCGGATGATCTACGAGACCCCGGAACTGCTGGAACTCGGCGACATCCTCGCTTCCGATCCGCTCGACGTGCTCGAGCCGCCCGGCAACTTCGGCGCGCTCGTCGGCGTCCGTTCGACCCAGTTCCGCGTGTTCGCGCCGCGCGCCCGCGCGGTCGAAGTCAGCTGGCGTCAGCCCTCCGGCGGCGCGAGCCATCTGCTCGCGCTGAAGCCCGAAGGGCAGGGCGCCTGGTCGGGCACGCATCCTGAAAACCTCTCCGGCGCCCACTATTGGCTCTCGGTCGCGTCCAGCGACGACGGGACCCGGGAGCGTTTCGGCGAGACGCAACTGGTCGATCCCTGGGCCCGCGCCGTCGTCGGCCCGCGTCAGGCCGCCGGCCTCGTCATCGGCCCGGAATCATTGGCTCCTTTCCACGACGGCTTCGTGCCGCCGCCGGCCGAGGACCTCGTGATCCTCGAAGGCCATCTGCGCGACCTGCTCGGCCTGGCCGAAGGCGCGCCCGCCGCGGGCGGTTACCGTGAGCTCGCCCGCTACGTGCGGTCGCAGGGGAACTACCTGCGCGCGCTCGGCGTGAACGCGCTCGAGCTGCTGCCGTGCGCGGAGTTCGAGCACGAGGACAAGGAGGAATATCATTGGGGCTACATGCCCGTCAGCGCCTTCGGCGTCGCGAACCAGTATGCGTCGGCCCCGGGCGTCGTCGCGATCGAGGAGTTCCGCGACCTCGTCCGCGCCTGCCATGAGGCCGGCCTCGCCGTCATCATGGACGTGGTGCTGAATCATTTCGGTTCGCCCAACGGGCTCGGCGCGATCGACGCGCCGTATTATTATCGCGTCGATCCGCAGGGCGAACTCACCAATTGGAGCGGCTGCGGCAACGACGTGCGCGCCGAGGCCCCGATGTTCAAGCGCCTCGTGCACGCCGCGCTGCGTCACTGGACCGAGACCCTCGGCGTGGACGGGGTGCGGCTCGACCTCGCCGAACTGCTCGGCACGCCGCTGCTGCGCGAGATCGAGGCCGACTTCCGCGTGCGCGCGCCGCACAAGATCCTCATCGCCGAGCCGTGGAGCTTCCGCGGCCATGCGGCCCGCGACCTCGACGACAGCACGTGGACCAGCTGGGACGACGCGTTCCGCGAGTTCCTGCCGGCCTACGTCCGCGGCCACGCGAAGGCTTCCGACCTGCTGCATCACGTCGCCGCGTGCGCGATCCGTCCGTCGGCGCGCCTGCGTTACGCGCAGTCGCATGACGACATGGCATGGCTCGACCGCATCACCGAGCGGGCGGGGGCCGACGCCTTGGATCCTGCGCCGAACGACGTCCTGCGCACGCGCATGATGCACGTCGTCCTGCTCTGCGCCGCCGGCGTGCCGATGCTCTGCGCCGGCCAGGATTTCCTCATGAGCAAGCGGGGCGTGAGCAACACGTG
>RGES01000265.1 GCA_009917805.1 Verrucomicrobiota bacterium | reverse complement strand
TCCGGCGGCGGCAAGCGCGGCGCCAGCGGCTCCGTGGCCGCGGCCGAGGACCTGATCCTCCAGCCGGGCTTCAAGGCCGAGCTTCTCTACAACGTGCCGAAGCCGGAGCAGGGCTCCTGGGTCTCGCTGGCCGTCTCCCCGAACGGCGACCTCGTCGCGGGCGACCAAGGCGGCGTGCTCTGGCATGTCTCCCTCAAGGACCCGGCCAAGCCGGTCGTGACCAAGATCGAGACCAAGGCGATCGGTTGCCACGGCCTGCTCTTCGCCCACGGCGCGCTCTACGCGTGCACGAGCGAGAAGGGCAAGGGCGACATCTGGCGCCTGCGCGACACCAAGGGCGACGGTTCCTACGCGGAGCAGACGATGCTGCGCTCCCTCAAGGGTTCCGGCGAGCACGGCCCGCACCAGCTGGTGCTCGACCGCGATGGGTCGATCCTCGTGGTGGGCGGCAACCACACGAAGTTGCCCGACGACGAGAAGGCGGGCGCCCCGGCGAAGCATTACGACGAGGACGACCTGCTGAAGAAGTTCGAGGACGCCAACGGCCACGCGGCCGGCATCAAGGCCGTGGGCGGCTGGATCGCCCGCATGGACAAGGACGGCAAGGACTGGATCCGCGTGACGACCTGCTTCCGCAATCCGTACGACGGCGCGGTCGCGCCCGACGGCGACATCTTCTCCTACGACTCCGACATGGAGTGGGACATGGGCGCGCCGTGGTATCGCCCCACCCGCATCAACCTCTGCACGCCCGGCGGCGAACTCGGCTGGCGCTCCGGCGCCGGCAACAACGCCCAGGCGCTCGTCGATTCCCAGCCGTCGCTCGTCGACATCGGCCCGGGCAGCCCGACGGGTTGCACGATGGGCACCGGCGCGAAGTTCCCGGCCGCCTACCAGCGCGCGTTCTTCGCGTGCGACTGGACCTACGCCACGCTCTACGCGATCATCCTCGAACCCGAAGGCGGCGCCTGGAAGGCCCGCAAGGAAGTCTTCGCCGCCGGCAAGCCCTTCTCGGTCACCGACGCGGTCATCCGCCCGCAGGACGGACACATGTACGTGACCATCGGCGGTCGCGGCGGCCAATCCGCGCTCTACCGCATCACCTACCAAGGCAAGGAATCCACCGCGCCGGCCGCCTGGTTCGACGCCACGCCTGAGCAGAAGCTCCGTCGCGAACTCGAAGCCCTCCGCGACGTCGCTCCGTCCGCCGCTTCCCTCGCCAAGGCCTGGCCGCTCATGGGCCACCCCGACCGCTGGGTGCGCTTCGCCGCCCGCATCGCCGTCGAACACCAGCCGGTCGAAGGTTGGCGCGCCCGCGTGAAGGCCGACGCCAATGTCGACCTCGCCGTCAACGCCGCCGCCGCCCTCGCCCGTTGCGGCAACAAGGACGACCTCGCCGCGATCGTCGCCGCCGCGGACGCCGCCGCGAAGTCGAAGGATCTCCGCCAGCAGCAGGATCGCCTGCGCGTCTTCCAGATCGCCTTCTCGCGCCACGGCAAGCCCGACGCCGCCACGGTCAAGCGCCTCGGCCAGGAAGCCGCCGGCCGCCTGCCTTCAGGCGACAACGCGCTCGACCGCCAGCTCGCGATGCTCGCGATCTACCTCGAAGAACCCACCGCCCCGGCCCGCGTGCTCAAGGCGATGAAGTTCGCCCAGCCCGGTCCCGCCGTCGTCGCCGACCCGGAAGTCCTCGCCCGTCACCCGGGTTACGCCAAGGCCGCCGCCTCCGCGATGGCGGTGACGCCTTCCTCCACGCGCATCGGCCTCGCGGTCTATCTCTGCCGCGCCACCGCCGGTTGGACGCCGGAACTGCGCAAGGAGTTCTTCGGTTACCTCGACGGCCTCTCGCAGGCCGAAGGCGGCCACTCGCTCAAGGGCTTCGTCCGCAACATCCGCAAGGAATCCCTCGCCGCCGCGCCCGAAGCCGAACGCGCCGCCCTCGAGGAGATCGCGCCCGCCACGCCGCGCAAGGCCGCCGCGCCGATCCCGGCCGCCGAAGGCCCGGGCCGCCTGTGGACGCACGCCGAAGCCCTCAAGGCCTGGGATGACGCCAAGGCGAAGAAGACCCTCGATTTCGCGAACGGCCAGAAGATGTTCGCCGCCGCGCTCTGCTCGCAGTGCCACCGCCTCGGCGACAACGGCGGCGCGCAGGGCCCGGACCTCTCCGGCCTCGGCGCCCGCACCGCGCCCGCCGACGTCCTGACGAGCGTGATCCAGCCCAGCGCCGTGGTGTCCGACCAGTACGCGAACTCCGTCATCGGCCGCGTCGACGGCGGCAAGACCATCGGCCGCATCCTCAACGAGGAAGGCGACAAGCTGCAGCTCGCGGTCAATCCGTTCGACTTCTCGGTGCAGCTCTCGATCAACCGCTCCGACGTCCTGAGCATCGACCGCTCGGCCGAAAGCCCGATGCCCGTCGGCCTGCTCAACTCGCTCAACGCCCAGGAAGTCGCCGACCTCCTCGCCTACCTCGTCTCCGGCG
>RGES01000264.1 GCA_009917805.1 Verrucomicrobiota bacterium | reverse complement strand
GCCGAGTGGAAGGCGTTCGCCCTCGCAGCCGGCGTGAAGCATGTCGAGTCCGGCCCGCTGGTCCGCTCTTCCTACCGCGCCGACGAGCAGGCCGTGAAGTTCAGCCTGATGGATCGCCGCCAGCGACCCGCCCGCTAAGCCGTGGAAGGCCTGCCTCCCGTCGATTTCCGCGCCGAGCTCAACGACGAGCAGTACGCCGCGGTGACCTCGCCGCGCGGCCCCGCGCTGGTGCTGGCCGGCGCCGGCTCGGGCAAGACCCGCACCCTCACCTACCGCGTCGCCTGGCTGCTGCACCAAGGCGCCAAGCCGTGGGACATCCTCCTGCTGACGTTCACCAACAAGTCCGCCAAGGAGATGCTCGAGCGCGTCGAGGACCTCACCGGCGTGCCGCGCGGCCAGTTCTGGGGCGGCACGTTCCACTCCATCGGCCAGCGGATCCTCCGCCGCAACGCGCAGGTCGCGGCCCGCTCGCCGGACTTCACCATCCTCGACCAGAAGGAATCGGAGCAGCTCTTCTCCGAGATCGTGAAGTCGCTCGACGGCGCGTTCATCAAGGACAAGACCAACCCGAAGGCGGCCGTCATCCTCGACGCCTACTCCCATTCCCGCAACACGCTGCGCCCCTTGGAGGACGTCCTCGCCGAACGCCTCGACTGGATGAAGGGCGGCCCGGAGAAGCTGATGCAGTTCTGCGCGAGCTACGAAGCCGCGAAGAAGGAACGTAACCTGTGCGACTTCGACGACCTGCTGAGCCTCTGGCTGCACGTGCTTGAGAACGACCCGGCCGCGCTCGCCCATTACCGCCAGCGCTTCCGTCACATCCTGGTGGACGAGTTCCAGGACACGAACCGCCTGCAGAGCCGCATCATCGACCTGCTCGCCAGCGAGCACCAGATCATGGCCGTCGGCGACGACGCGCAGTGCATCTACACCTGGCGCGGCGCCGACTGGGAGAACATCGTGGCCTTCCCGAACCGCCACCCGGGCACGCTGATCCATACGATCGACACGAACTACCGTTCGACGCCGGAAATCCTGGCCTTCGCCAACGAGATCCTCAGCCATCGGCCTCGCGTCGAAGGCTTCGACCGGCGCCTCAAGGCCGTGCGCCAGACCGGCCCGCAGCCCACGGTCTTCACGGTCGGCGACACCTCCCAGCAGGCGAAGCTCGTGGTCCGCAAGATCATGCAGCTGCACCACGAAGGCCACGCGCTGCAGGACATGCACGTGCTCTACCGCGCGCACTACCAGTCGCTCGAGCTGCAGATGGAACTCAACGCGATGGGCGTGCCCTTCGTCATCACGAGCGGCCACAAGTTCTTCGACCTCGCGCACGTGAAGGACATCCTCGCGCACCTGCGCTTCGTGCACAACCCGCTCGACCAGGTCGCGCTCTCCCGCCTGCTCTGCCTGCTCCCGAAGGTCGGCCCGGTGGCCGCCGAGAAGATCAGCAAGGCCGCCCGCGAGGTCGACCAAGCCCAAGGCCGCGGCATGGTCCGCGCGCTCCGCGCCGACGCGGTGCTCAAGCGAGTGCCGGAATCGGCCAAGGACGACTTCAACGACCTGACCATCACGCTCGAGGACATGCTCGAGGGCCTCGAGGCCGCCAAGGCCAAGCCGGGTCCCGCCGCCCCTGCGCCGGATCTCTTCGTCGCGGCTTCCGACGCCCGTTCGATCAAGGTCGCCCGGACGCCCGCCGAGACGGTCCGCGTCTGCATCGAGGGTTGGTACGGGGGCTTCATCAAGACGATCTTCCCTGACTGGAAGGACCGCGAACAGGACCTCCAAGGCCTCATCGGCTTCGCCTCGAAGTTCGAGGATGTCGGCGACCTCGTCGCCCAGGTCGCCCTCCTCAACGGCGAATCTTCCGACAAGAAAGCCGAACCGGAGGAGGACATGCTCCGCCTCACCACGATCCATCAGTCCAAAGGGCTGGAATTCCCGATCGTCTTCCTTCTGGGGTGCGCCGACGGCCTCCTCCCGCTGACCCGCGCCATCGACGACGGCGACGTCGAGGAGGAGCGCCGCTTGTTCTACGTCGCCTGCACCCGCGCCGAGAATATGCTCTTCCTTTTCGCCCCCCGTTTCGCGGTCTCCGGCGAAGGCTACCGCCCGTTGGATCCCTGCCGTTTTCTGGAAGAAATGAGCCCGGATTGTTACGAATTGGCGGATTATGCCCACCGCCGGCTCTGAGCCTGTTATGACAGCCACACGGGGGTAGGTGCTTGCCTTTGCCTTGGGCGGGCATTTATGACTCACGCAAACTTTTACACCCTATCGCCATGCCTAAGGTACTCGTCGCCGACAAGATCTCGCCCACCGGAGTCGCCCTCCTCAAAGCCCAGCCCGGCTACGAGGTCGTCGAAGCCTATGGCTCCACCCCCGAGCAGGTCCTGAACCTGGTCGTGGACGTGGACGCCATCCTGGTCCGCTCCGAGACCCAGATCACCCGCGAAGTCCTCGCCGCCGCCCAGCGCCTCGT
>RGES01000263.1 GCA_009917805.1 Verrucomicrobiota bacterium | reverse complement strand
ATGTCTCCGCCCAGGTTTGTCCGACCATCGCTCTTTGCGTGGCGTCGGTCTTCGGCGTTTGGGTAGCCTACGCGTAGCGAAAGGTGGTAGCGGCTGTTCGGATTCAGCGACTCGATGTCGTAGAGGCCTTCCGGCACCTGGCCATCGAATTCGCGTAGCTTGGGTCCGATGCCGCCGCTGGCGGCCAGGACAGGATAGGTCTTCAATAGACGGGGACGGCCTTTTGCGTCAGGTGCCCATAGTTCCAATTGCTTCTCTGACTTGAGTCCGATGAGGGTCAGGCTCTTTGGTGGGTATGCCACCCCGTTGGCTGTGCACAAGGGCTCGATGCGCTCTTTTACCGCGGCTCCGTAGGTTTTGATGCGGTCAGCGGTACTGGCCCCTTTTCCGCCGCAGGCGACGCAGAGAATTAGTCCGATCAACAATAGGGCACGCATATCAGCGAACTGGTCGGGGAGCTTTGGGAGGCTATGATTTGGGCGCACGATCATCGCCCGAATCGTTCAAATTGGGCCGACGTGTGTTTACCCGGCGATCAGCGACTCGCCGGTCATCTCCGCCGGCTTCGGCAGGCCCATGAGGGCGAGCAGGGTCGGGGCGACGTCGGCCAGGCGGCCGGTCGGGCGGGTCCTGAGGCCCTTGCAGCCGGCGCCGTAGAGGACGACCTCGACGGGGCTGAGGGTGTGACGCGTGTGGGCGCAGTTCTCTTCCGGCTCCCACATCTGGTCGGTCTGGTTATAGGTCGAGACTTCCTTCGGGCTCTGGGCCATGCCGCGTTCTTCGCCGGCGAAGGCTTCCTCGCGGTAGTCGTTGAAGAAGAAGGTCACGTGCGGGAACTTCTCGGTCTCCGCCGTGCGGTACTGCGGGATGCCCTGCTTGGCGACCCACTCGCCGAGGATGTTCACCATCTTGGCGGGCTTGTCGAAGACGACGTTCGGGCAGAGGCCCTTCTCGTAGTTCGTGAGGGTGGCGTAGAAGATCTTGAGCAGCTTCGCGCGGGGGAAGCCCTTGAACTCCGGATCGATGAAGGCGCGGGTGATCTCGCGGGGGCGGTCGCCGCGGAAGTTGAAGAACAGCACCGAGTCGCCGTCCTGGATGAAGGCCGTGCCCTTGATGCGGGTGGCGGGGACGAACTCGTCGCCGACGGTGTTGCCGTCGGTCGGCTTGTCGTAATAGGCCTGCACGGCGGCGGCGGCCGAGGCGGCTTCCGGGGCCGGCGCGCCGGTGAGGGCGTCGTAGGCGGTCTTCACGCGTTCCCAGCGGTTGTCGCGGTCCATGGCCCAGAAGCGGCCGGCGACGCTGGCGACCTTGCCGACGCCGATCTTCACGAGTTCGGCTTCGAGCTGCTGGAGGTAGCCGAGGCCGGAGGTGGGCGGGCTGTCGCGGCCGTCCATGAAGGCGTGCACGTAGACCTTGGTGAGGCCTTCTTCCTTCAGGAGGCGGAGGAGGGCGTAGAGGTGAGGCAGGGTGGAGTGGACGCCGGCTTCGGAGCAGAGGCCCATCAGGTGGACCGCGCCGCCGGTGGCCTTGACGTTCTCGACGAGGCCGCGGAAGGCCTTGATCTGGCGCATGGCGGCCGGATCGGTGAGGCCCTTGTCGATGCGGACGATCTCCTGGTCGACGATGCGGCCGGCGCCGATGTTCTGGTGGCCGACTTCGGAATTGCCCATGATGCCGACCGGCAGGCCGACATCGAGGCCGTGGGCCATGATCTCGGTGCGGGGCCAGTCCTTGGTGAGGCCGCGCGATACCGGGAGGTTCGCCAGCTTCACGGCGTTGAACTTGTCATGCTTGGGGTTGTGGTTTTCGCCCCAACCGTCGCGGATCACCAGAAGTACGGGTTTCATAAGTGGATAGGGGCAAGAGATAGGGTGATTTAGGGGAAGGTGGCAAGGCGGAGGGAAAGGGAATCAGAGAGGGCTACAGCCAGGGCTCGGGCTTGGGCTAGTGATCGCAGATGCATTTCTGGCCCTAGCCCTGTCCCCGGCCCTAGCCCTGCATTGCACTTTTGCACCTTTGCACATAAAAACCGTCATGCCCCGTATCCTCCTCGCTCTGCTCGGAATGGCGTTCTGCGCCTTCGCTTCGGCCGCCACGGTCGAGAAACTCACCCTCGACGGCAAGGCCGTCACGGTGAAGGTCCCCGCCCAGGCCGCCCCGGGTAAGCCTTGGCTCTGGGTCGGCGAATTCGGCGGCCACCTGAAGTCGCTCGAGGACGGCCTCGTCGAGAAGGGCTGGCATGTCATCTACGTCGGCGTGAGCAACCAGTTCGGCTCCGCCCGCGCGATGGCGACCTGGGAGAAGGCCTACGAGGAGTTCCACGGTAAGCGCGGCCTCTCGGCCAAACCCGCGCTCCTCGGCATCTCCCGCGGCGGTCTCTACGTGAATGCCTGGACGCGCCTGCACCCGGATCGCGTCAGCGTGCTCTACCTCGACAACGGCGTGTGCGACATCCGCTCCTGGCCGGGTGGCGTCGCCCTGACGCACCA
>RGES01000262.1 GCA_009917805.1 Verrucomicrobiota bacterium | reverse complement strand
AAGGCGCGAACTTCAAGCTCAAGGCGATCATGAAGCCTTTCGAGCCCTTCAAGGACAAGCTGCTCACCCTCAAGGGCGTGAACAACCGCGTCCGCGGCGACGGCGACTCGCACATGCGCGGCATGAGCTGCCTGCTCACCGGCATCGAGCTCTTCCCCGGCAACATCATGGGCGGCGGCGGCGCTCCCGCCGGCTGGGCCAGCGGACCGTCGGTCGACCAGGTCCTGCGCACCTACCTGCAGGCCAACCCCGCGACCAAGACCCGCATGGGTTCGCTGGAGATCGGCGTCGCGGTCGGCAACCGCGCCGACCCTTGGACGCGCTGGAGCTACGCCGGCGCCAATCAGCCCGTCGCCCCGATCTCGAGCCCTTATGAGCTCTTCGACAAGCTCTACGGCTCGATGAAGGAAGGGGAGAACCTCGGCTCCGTCCTCGACGGACTCAAGGACGACATCGCCAAGGTCGCCAACGCCGTCGACAGGAGCGACCGCGGCCTCCTCGACCAGCACGCCACCGCCTTGCGCGAGCTCGAACGCGGCCTCAAGGAAAGCCGGTCGCAGGCGGCGCTCGAGGTGCCGCATCCGCCGGAACCGGGCGTCCCGCTCGACAACGACAGCATCCCGCAGGTCACCCGCCTGCAGACCGAGCTCCTGATCAGCGCCTTCCGCAACGACATGGCGCGCATCTCGACCTTCCAGTTCACGAACTCCGTCGGCCAGGCCCGCATGAAGTGGATCGGCATCGACGAAAGCCATCACTCGCTCTCGCACGATCCCGACCTCAACACCGGCTCCGTCGAGAAGCTGACGAAGATCAATATCTGGTTCGCCGAGCAGATCGCCTTCCTCGCGAAGCGCCTGCAGGAGACCCCGGAGCCGGACGGCAAGGGCAACATGCTGGACAACACAACCATCGTCTGGACGAACGAGCTCGGGAAGGGCAACAGCCACACGCACGAGGACATCCCTTGGGTGCTCATCGGCGGCGGCCTCGGCTTCAAGACCGGCCGCGCGCTCAAGTTCAAGAAGGAGCCGCAATCCGGTTTCCGGTCTCCCTTTGTTTCTGGGGTCATTTCAGGCGGGTGCGATGTCATCGCATCCCTGTCGGGCCTTATCTGTCATCCGCCATCTGCCATCTTTTCCGTAAAAGGTCCCCCGCCTGTGCCGATTCCGATTGGAGCTCCACTTTGTCCTGGATTTAGGTGGGCGGTACGTTGCCACGGCTCCCATGCGATACCCCTGCGCCATCCTGCTCCTTTGCCTCGGCCTGACCGGCTGCCAGCAATACCAAGCCCGTCCCGAGATCGTCCCGGCCGAGTACGTCGGCCTGCAGGCGCCCAAGACGACGACGCTGCTGCTCCAGAAGGATGACCGCTTGGCGATCTGCGGCGATTCCATCACCGAGCAGAAGATGTACAGCCGCATCATGGAGGCGTACATCGTCGCCGCGCGTTCCGACCTGCACGTCACCGTCCGCCAGTATGGCTGGAGCGGCGAGCAGGCCGGCGGCTTCCTCAAGCGCATGGACAACGACGTCCTGCGTTTCAAGCCGACCATCGCCACGACCTGCTATGGCATGAACGATTTCCGCTACGTCCCGCAGGACGACGCCATCGCCGCGACGTATCGCCAGAACCAGACCGCCGTCGTGCGCAAGTTCAAGGAGGCCGGCGCGCGCGTCGTGCTCGGCTCTTCCGGCACGATCCATTCCGTCCCGCCGTGGGTGAAGTCGGCCAAGGGGACCTGGCAGACGCTCAACCTCGCGCTCCTCAACTTCCGCAACATCGACATCGAGGTCGCGCAGGCCGAGCAGGTCGCGTTCGCCGACGTCTACTGGCCGATGCTCGTGAAGGGCCATGAGGCCCGCGCCAAGTACGGCGAAGGCTTCAAGCTGGGCGTGAACCTCGCGGCCGAGTTCCCGCAGAATCCGACCTCGCCGGCTTTCGCCAAGATCTGGCAGGCCGTCGGGGACAAGCAGGCGTACGAGACCAAGCAGATCAAGACCCTCTTCCGCAGCCCCGAGGCCAAGAAGGACATGGAAGCCGTCGTGAAGAGCTCGCAGGTCGAGTTCGACCGCCTGGCCGCCGCGCTGAAGGCCGTCATCAAGCCCGTCGACTCCACGATCAAGGTGGAAGAGGTGCGCTGAGGGGACTCCGCCAAAGAAACGGGCCGCACTTGCGTGCGGCCCGGGCTATGGCTAGCCAACAACGAGGGATTATTCGGCCGTGACGTTCTCGGCGACGCCGACGCCGAGGGTCATGCCGCCGACGACCTGGACCTTCTCCATGATGGTCTTCTGGAGTTCCTCCAGGACCTTCGGGTTCTTGATGAGGTAGTCCTTGGCGGCCTCGCGGCCCTGGCCGATGAGCTGGCCGTTATAGGCGATCCAGGCGCCCTTCTTCTCGAGGATCTTGTGCTCGATGCCGAGGTCGAGGACGGAGCCGGAGCGGGAGATGCCTTCGGTGTACATGATGTCGAACTCGCACTCCG
>RGES01000261.1 GCA_009917805.1 Verrucomicrobiota bacterium | reverse complement strand
CGGGGCGAATTCGGTGACCCAGATCGGCTTCTTGAAGTGCGCGTGCAGTTCCTCGAGGTCCTTGATGAACTTCGCGGCGTCGACGCCCTTGTACCAGTGGAAGGCGATCGCATCGACCTTCGGCTTGGCCTTCATGAAATCGTTGAGCCAGTCCTTCGTGACGGCGTTGCCGGCCATCGCGGGGCTGAGGACGAACTTGCCCTTGTTGGTGACGTCGGACCAGCCCTTGAGGGCATCCTTCACCGCCATATCGGACTGCTTGGCGTTATCGGGCTCGTTGTAGCCGAGGATGAAATCGTTGTTCGTGGTCTTCGGCGGCACGGTCTTCAGCGAGAAGATCATCGGCACGAACTGGGCCTTGGCCGTCAACTTCGTCTGGGAGCCCCAGTTATAATACCAGCCGACCTTGAGGAGCTCCAGATGATGGGCGTCCTTGCCTTTGCGTTCCGGCAGGCCGAAGCCTTTCTTGGCGACGGGTTCTTTCTTGTCGGTCGGGGCGTCGGCGGCGCCGACCGAGGCGGCAAGGCAGCAGGCGAGGGCGAGGCGGAGCAGACGATGCATGGGTCGATTTTGCGGAGGTTTCCTACGTAAGCAAACCCCGGATGGGCGGGGAAGTCGCTGGAGTTGCAATGTCTCGGCCAAGGTTTATCAAGATGCCATGAATCTCACCCCAGGTTCGTTCCTCCGTCATGTCTGGCCCGTGCTGGCCGCCGTCTCCCTCTGCGCGCAGACCGCCCAGATTCTCGAAACCAAGACCATCACGCCGGCCGACGAGCCCTATGCCGGTTGGCCGACGGTGGCCCGGCGGGCCAACGGCGAGCTCTGGGTGAGCTGGTCCGGCGGCCGCGACGGCCATATCTGTCCGATGGGGCAGGTGCGGGCGATGACGTCGAAGGACGACGGCGCCACGTGGACTTTCCCTCGCGTCCTTTTTGACGGACCCATCGACGATCGGGACAGCGGCGTGCTCGAGACCTCCAAGGGCACCTTGCTCGTCACGACATTCACGTCGCTGGCTTATGAGGAGCGAGGCCTGCTCGCGAAGCAGACGCCGGAGCGACAGGCCCGCTGGAAGGCCGCGCAGGACCGCCTGTCGGCCGAAGAACGCAAGGCCCAGCTCGGCGAGTGGGTCCTCCGCTCGACCGACGGCGGCAAGACCTGGTCGCCGCCCATCGCGACGATCGTGAACAGTCCGCACGGCCCGACGCAGCTCAAGGACGGACGTCTCTTATACGTGGGCAAAAAACTCTGGACCGAAGACGCCAAGATCGGCGTCGCGGAATCCAAGGACGACGGCCTCACCTGGGCCTGGCTCAGCGAGATCCCCACGCGCCCCGGCGACGAAGTGAAGAAAGGCTATCACGAGCTCTTCGCGGTCGAGACCGACGACGGACGCATCCTCGCCCAGATCCGTAATCATAACAAACCTGACGTCGGCACCACGCTGCAGTGCGAATCAAGCGACGGCGGCAAGACCTGGACCGTGCCGAAGTCGATCGACGTCTGGGGGCTGCCTTCGCACCTGCTCAAGCTCAAGGACGGGCGTTTCGTCATGACCTACGGCTACCGTCGCAAGCCTTTCGGCAATCAGGCGCGAATCAGCGCGGACCAAGGACGTACGTGGAGCGAACCGCTGACGATCTCCGCCGACGGCGAAGCCGGCGACCTGGGCTATCCCTCGACCGTCGAGCTTGCCGATGGCACGCTGCTGACCGTGTGGTACGAATTCCAGAAGGCCGCAGGCAAGGCCGTGCTTCGTCAGGCGAAGTGGAAGATCGGCAGATAGAGTATCGAGTTTGGAGTATCGAGTATAGGGAATGCAGGCCGCCGCAGGGCGGCCGAGGGTAGGGGCGTGGCTCCGCCGCGCCCTCCTGACCCCTTGTTTTCCCAACCGCCAGCTGCTAATACCTTTTGCGGAGTGCACGATGAATCGTGCCCCTGCCTTGGTTCGCCCTGCGGCGAACGTCAGAGTCCGAAGCCTTGGGACTTGCGGACGTCGCCGACGTACCAGTTCTCGAGCTTCTCGCGGGCCCAGGGGGTCTTGCGCAGGAAGATCAGCGACGACTTGATCGTCGGGTCGAACATGAAGCAGCGGATCGGGATGCGGTAGGCGAGTTCCTGCCAGCCGTATTTGGCGACCATCGTCTCGAGCAGCTTCTGCAGGGTCACGCCATGCAGCGGGTCGCGGGGATGCGGGCGTTCTTCGGCCATGGCGTTCAGGCGGAGCAGCGCTTCAGGAAGACCAGGCGGTCGATGGCCACGATCTTCGGGGGCATCAGGCGCGGGCGGATGATCGTCGGGTCGGTCGTGTGGCTCGTCACCTCATAGAGGCCGTTGTAGAACCACTGGCCGCCTTCGGTACGACGCACGTAGACCGGGAGCGGACCGCGGGTCTCGGCGAGCTTGATGCCGCCGCCGAGGAACGAGCGGACTTCGTCGAACTCATAACCCTTGCCCACGACGTGGGGTGCGGGGGCGGGAGAAGGCGAAGCGTCGGACATGGCTGA
>RGES01000027.1 GCA_009917805.1 Verrucomicrobiota bacterium | reverse complement strand
CACCCTCCGCGAGAACATCGAGATGCCGATGCGCGAGTTCCTCAAGGCGCCGCGCCAGGAAATCAGGCAGCTCGCCGAGTATAAGCTGGCCCTCGTCGGCCTTGCCGACGCGATGGACAAGCTCCCCTCGGAGATCAGCGGCGGCATGGCCAAGCGCGCCGGCATCGCCCGGGCCATGGCCCTCGACCCCGCCGTGATCTTCCTCGACGAACCGAGCGCCGGCCTCGATCCGGTGAGCTCCGGACGCCTCGACGAGCTGATCCTGCGCCTGCGCGAGGCCTACGGCACCACGATCGTCTTGGTCAGCCATGAGATTCCCAGCATCCTGCGGACGGCCGACTTCTGCGTTTACCTCGACCCCGAGACGGGCACGATGGGCGCCTACGGGCCTCCGAAGTCCTTCCTTCAGGCTGGCCAATCGCCGAAGGTGCACGCCTTCTTCAGCCAAGCACGTATCGACTGACCATGCGCAGATCCGCCAACATGACACTCATCGGGGCCTTCGTGGTCGGCGGGATCCTGCTCATCGTGGCCGCCGTCATCCTGCTGGGGGCCGGATCGTTCACCGGCGCCAAGCCGACCGCGATCGCCTACTTCGAAGATTCGGTCAGCGGCCTCGATATCGGCGCCCCGGTCAAGTTCCGCGGCGTCACGATCGGCAAGGTCAGCCAGGTGCTCCTGCGCACCTCCGGCCAGTCGGCCTCCGACTACTCCGTCCCGGTGGTCATGGAGTTCTCGCCGGACCTGCTCACTCGCCGCGGCATCGACCAAGCCCTCCTGCAGAAACAAGGCCTGCGGCTGTCCCTGGAAAAAGGCCTCCGCGCCAAGCTCCAGCAGCAGTCGGTCGTCACCGGCGTGCTCTACGTCGAGTTGGACTACTTCCCGGACACGGCCTACAAGCTGCACGACCCGAAAGGCGAGCTGCCGGAGATCCCGACCCAACCTTCCAACCTCGGCGCCCTGACCAAGGCCGTCTCGCAGACGCTCGACCAGCTGAGCCGCATCGACTTCGTCTCGATCACCAAGAAGGTGGACTCGATCCTCACGCGCATCGACAAGGGCGCCTCGCAGATCGAGTTCGAGAAGATCAACGGCAACCTCGTCCAGGCTTCGTCCAACATCTCCAAGATCACCGGCGACCCGGCCATCGCCCGCGCGGTCTCCGACTTCTCGGCCGCGATGCAGGGCATCGACGCCCTCGTCAAACGCCTGAGCGGCAAGGTCGACCCGGTGACCGACGACATCAAGGCGATGGCCACCGCCGGCCGCAAGGCGCTCGAACGCCTGAACGAGACCTCCGAGAACCTGCGCACCCTGACCAAGCCCGGCTCGCCCGCCCGGCGCGACCTCGACCAGGCCTTGGCCGATGTCTCCGAAGCCGCCCAGGCGATCCGCTCGCTCGCCGACTTCATCGAACGCAACCCCGAGACGATCATCCAAGGCCGCAGCAAGTCTCCCGCCAAGGACGCCAAACCGAAGGAGGAACCCGCCGCCAAATGAAGACGCCCGCCTTGGTCCTCGGCCTCACGCTGCTCCTGACGGGCTGCATCATCTTCGACAAGAAGAGCGAGGCGGTCACCTTCCACCAGCTCGCGTCTCCGGCCACCGCGACCACTCGCAACGCCCCGACCCTCTTCGTGCCCCGGGCGGCGATCCCCGCGGCGCTTCGCCGCCCTAACATCGTCCTGCTCGACGATACCGGCTGGGTACGCATCGAAGACGCCCATCGCTGGATCGCCCCGCTGGACCGCGCCGTCGCCGAAGCCGTGGGCCGCCACCTCACCTCGCTCACGGGCCTGCCCGCCGCGACGCAGACTCCTTCCGACGAACACCTCGTCCTGCTGCTGACCCTCGATAAGATGGAGGTCTTCGCACCCGCCGGCCCAGGTCGCTCGCTTTTCTCCCTCCCGGGTACGACGCCTAACGCCGATACGGCCACGCTTCAGGTGACCTTCCGGCTCGAAAAATCCGACGGCACCCTGCTCGCCGCCAAGACCCTGTCGCAGTCCCGCCCGCTCAAGGAACGTTCGCCGGCCGAATTCGTCCAGGCCCAGTCCGCTAATCTCGCCGCCGTCTCCGCCGAGATCGCCAAGCTGCTGCCGAACCCTTCTACGTCGAAATGACCACCCCTTCCGCCCCGCGCCCCAACGGCTTCTCCGAAGCCACCGGCGAGATCTGCTACGACCTGCCGTCGGCCTATGTCCCGCATCCCGCGACCGGGCTGCTGCACCTGCCTCGCTTCCTCGCCAAGATCCGCAAGCACCTGAAAGGCGAACTCCCGAAGTCCTACCAGCGCAACTTCTGCAAAGGTTTCGACCGTTTCCTCTGCCTGCACCTCGGCGTCGACCCCGAACAGGTCATCGCCTGCGTCCGCGAGACGCAGTCCGAGCCCGAACTCGACGCCCGCCTGAAGGCCCTCTTCCCCGCCGACCTCCGCGTCGCCGTCTGGAACCGCGAACTGGTCCAGAAAGGCATGAGCGAGATGGGCCGCGAAGCCCTCAACGACGCCAAACGCAAGATGGGCGCCGAACACCGCACCGATGTGATCTCCTTCGCGGACATGATCGACTTCGACGAAGGACGCATTCTGTGAATACCAACGACCCCCATCCCAACCGCCTGGTCATCCGGGGCATCGCCGCGCTGCTCGCCTGCCTCAAGCACCACCCGAAGGCGTTGCGCGAGGTCGTCGCCACCGCCGCGTTCGCGCCGCACCTCGCCGAACTCGACGCCGCCTTCGCCGAACTCGGCGTCAAGACCCGCATCGTCGGCCCCCTTGAGCTCGCCCAGACGGCCGAAGCCCCGTGCGACGACGTCTGCGCGCTCACGATGCGTCCCGACTTCGGCCTGGCCCGCATCGCGGACTTCGCCGAATGGCGCGAGTCCAAGGAAAGCATCGTCATCGCCGACGGCGTGACCGACCCCGCCGACCTCGCCGCGATCGCCCGCTCGATGGCCGCCTTCGGACTGAAACGCCTGCTGCTCTCCGGCGGCACGGAAAAACTCTCCTTCCATCCGGAAGCCTGGCACCTCTCCCGCGGGGCGATGGAACAGCTGCGCCTCATGCGCGCCGCCGCGCTCGGCGGCCTGCTGAAGCTGGTCGAAGACCGTTGCTGCGTCGTGGCGCTCTCGCCTGACATCGGCCGCAAGATCGACCTCGCCGTACCCGTCCGCGTGCCCGCCCGCCACCTCGCCCTCCTCATCCCGGGCGGCAAGCTCGACCCCGACATCCAGCCCCGCGTCGAACATTGCTACCGCTTCCCGGGCCTCGTCGGCCAGCCGGCCCTGTCGCTTTCCGAGGTCGCCCCCTTGGCCATCGCTTGGTTCGCCTCCACGCCCCAGCCGCGCGCCGACGGCTTCCTGTCCCGCAAAAGGGCTCGCCACGCCAAGGACAAGGGTTCCAATCCGACCAGCTAATCCCCCATGTCGCAGCCCCCGCCCGGCAACGGCGAGAACGTCCTCTCGCTCCAGAACATCAGCCGTACGTTCTTCACGGCCCTGCAGCGTCAGCATGACATGCTGGCGTTCAGCATCGCCGGGCTGCACACGGCCGACCCCAAGGCCTACGAACACTTCTCCTCGGTCTCGCGCGTGATGCCGGTCCCGCAGGCCCACCTCCCCCCGGAGCAGATGCTGGCCTACGCCCGCGGCCTGATGATGCGCACGACGGTCAACGACCTGCTGACGCTTTCCTCCGAATGCATGGTCCAGTGCCACCTGCTGTGCCTCTTCATCCGCGAACAAGGCAAGAACCAGCGCCGCGACCCCCTGATCGAGAAGATCATCATGGAGAAGCAGCAGGCCTTCCAGAAGATGTCCCTCCAGGACCGCTTCACGGCGCTCGAAGAAAATTTCGGCATCGTCTGCGACCTCGAGGACGGGATCTTCAGCCTCGCCGCCGCCCTCCGCGTGCTCGTGCGCGGCGGACTCGTCACCAACGACGACATCACCCCGGACGGCTCCCTGACCCTCGAGTTCAAGGCGATGAAGGACTTCGAAGTCCCCGCCGAACCCGAGAAGGCGCCCGAAGCCGCGCCCGAACTTCCGCCCGGCGTCACCCGCCATGTGCTCAGCGAGGACAACAAGCCCAAGATGGTCGCCCGCCTGACGGACACCACCCGCACCTTCAAGCCCGGCGAGATGCTTAACCTCACGGACTCCGAACTGCTCGGCTTGAACATCACCGTCGCGAAGTTCGTCGACGGCCTGCTCCGCTCCGTCGACCACTTCGGCCGCGCCCAGCTCGGCGAAGGCGCCTAAGCGATGAGCGAAGCCTCGGCACGACCCCGACGCGCCTGGCTTTGGGTCACCGCCGCCTACCTGTTCCAGTCCATCCCCGCCGCGGTCCGCGACGAAGCGCTGCCGGTCGCGCTGAAGAACACCGGCTACGCGGACAAGGACATCACGAAGGCCGTCGCCTATCTCGGCCTGATCTTCGGCTTCAAGATCCTGCTGGCGCCGTTGGTCGCCGCCTTCCGCCCACGGGGCTTCATCCTCTTCGCGGAACTCGCCATCTCCGTCCTGCTCGGCGGTCTGGCCCTGCAAGTCGCCGCCGATCACCCTTCCTCTCCGACCATCATCGGTTGCCTCGTCCTGCTCTCGCTCATCGCCGCCGCCCATGACTTCGCCCTCGATGGCTATTTCGTGTCCGCGCTGGACGACCGTACCCGCGCCACGCATTCGGGGCTCCTGAATTTCGCCTCGAAACTGGGCATGGTCCTCGCCGGCCCGGGCCTGATCTGGCTCGCGGGTCGCATCATGGACCACGGCCCGCAGTCCGCCGACGCCTGGTCCTGGGCTTTGCTCGCGGCGGCGATCCTCGCGCTGCTCGCCACCGCGGCCAACGCCGTCGGCCTGCGCACGGAAAGCGCGCAGGCGAACGACCATCGGACGGTCGCCGAACGCTTCCGGGAGATGGGACAAGGATTGGCCTCGCTGTGCGTCGACCCCCGGCTCTTCGCGGTGCTCGGCCTGATCCTTTTCTACCGTGCCAGCGAGATCCATATGGCGCGCATCCTTCCGCTGTTCGCCACCTCGACGAGCCCCGGCGGACTGGCCTTAGGCAACGAGACGTACGCGCTCATGCGCATCGCGACCGCGGTCGCCGGCCTCGCCCTCGGCGGCGTGATCGGCTCTCAGGTCGTCGCCCGCCTCGGCTTAGGTCGCTCGCTCATCCCCCTCGGCATCGCGATGCACGCGCCGCTGGCCGCCATCGCCTGGCTCGCCGCGAACGGCTCCCATGACCTCCGGGTCATCGGGTCCGTCTTCTTCGTCGAATACCTGGCCTATGGCGCCGGACTCTGCGCCCTCCTGCTCGCGATGATGAAGCTGGCCTCCGGACCCGGAGCGGCCATCCGTTACGCCGCGCTGTCGACCTTCGCCCTGCTGGCCAACTACCTGCCCGGACTCTGGGCCGGCTCGCTTTCGGATACGCTCGGCTACGCGCACTACTTCCTGTTCGCGCTCAGCCTCGCGCTTCCGGGCATCCTGTCCGCCTGGTTCGCGAAGCGGCACTTCGCGGACGCCTGATCACTCCTTGGGCAGGAAGATCAGTTCCTGCTCGAACTTCGTATCGAGGAAACGCTGCGCGAACGCCTGCACGGCGGCCTCATCGGTGAGGCTCATGCGACGCTCCCACTCGGCGTCGAAATTGGCGCCGAGACCGGCGACCTCGCGGACGAGCGCGCCCTGCATGCGGGCGCCGGCGGACTGACGGCCTTGGCGACGCGACACGCGCATGCGGCGCTTGGCGTCCTCGATCTCGTTCGGCGCGAACTTGCCCTTGCGGAGGCGGTCGAGCTCCAGGCGCATCTCCTTCACGACTTCCTGGGCCGAAGCCGGCGCGGTGCCGGCATAAAGGTAGAACATGCCTTGGTCGACGACCTCGACCCGGGTGGCGCCGACGAAGTAGGCCATGCCCTTCTCTTCGCGCACGCGGCGGAACAGCCCGCTGGCCATGCCGCTGAGCAGTTCCTCGGTCACGTTGGCGGCGACGACTTCGTCGGGCGCGAAACCGCAATGAGGGAAGGCGATGGCGACGACGGCCTGCTCGCCTTGGGCTCGCTCCAAAACCTTGCCGGCCGCAGCCGGGACATGCTTAGGCAGGGAGCGACGGCTCAACGAGAGCTTCGGCAAAGAACCGAACCGCCGGTTCACGAATTCCATGACCGCCGGCCGATCGAAGGCGCCGCTGACGCCGACGACGATGTTATCGGCGACGACCAGCGACCGGTGCAACGCGGCGAGGTCGGCAGGCTGGATCTGCGCCAAGGTCTCGGGCGTCCCGCAGGCGTCGACGGCGAGCGGGTGCCCGCCGAAATACTGACGTTGCAGACGAAGCCGGGCCTTCTCGACGATGTCGTCCTCGGCTTCCCGGCAGGCCGTGATGATGGCCGCACGCTCCAGGGCGAAGGTCTCGGGCAGGATCTTCGGACCAAGGATGCCGTCGGCGATGAGCTCGGAGATCTGGGCGAAATCGGAGCTGAGCGCCTCACCCCACAGGCCGCAGGAAACCTGCGAGCCGTGATCGGCGAAGGTCGCGCCGAGGCTGTCGACGAGCTGCGCCACCTCCTCCTTGGTGCGATGCACGTTGTCGCGGGAGAACATCGTGCCGAGCAGGCCCGTCGTGCCGCGCTTGGCGGCCTCCTCGTAGGCGACGCCCCCGGCCAGGAAGACACCCACCCCGGCCTTGGGGATGGTCGCATCGTGCTGCAGGACGACGCGGACGCCGTTCTCCAAGGTGAAGGTCTCGAAGCGATCGGGCGTCGCGGACGCCGTGGCCCCGGCCGCGACGGCCTCGGCCTTGCCGCCTCGCATGGTGCCGAACGTGACGTTGTCCGGACGAAGCCACTTGCGGGCTTCGCGGGTCAAGTCTTCGGCGCCGAGCCGGGCGAGATGCTCCACGCCGCGCTGCGGCCACGCGATGTCATGGCCGATGGTCGCCGCATGGGCGACGCGGCTGGTGAGACCGTGGATGTTCTTCTGGCCGTTGACCATGCCCACGACGGATTGGCGGCGGACTTTCTCGAACTGGGCCGGCGTGACGCCCTTCTGCAGGAGTCCGTCGACGACTTCGGCGATCGCCTGCTCGACGACGGGCGCGGAGGTGCCGGCTTCGCCGGTCCAGCTGCACCACGCGAGACCGAGGTCGCGGATGCCGAAGCCCGAGGCGTCGATGCCGTGAACGAGCTTGCGCTTCTCGCGGAGCTCGCTCCAGAGCAAGGAACTGTTGCCGGCGCCGAGCACGCCGAGGAAGAGGTCCGTGGCGAGGCGGCCTTCATCGAAGTAGCCGGGAATCCGCCAGGAAGCGACGCCCTTGGACGTATTGACCTCGCGGATCAGGTCGGCGCGACGGACGCCGCCCTGCGGCGGCTCCTGGTGCGCGGCGATATCGATCAGCGGACGACGGGCGAAACGACCGAACCAGCGCTCCGCCGAAGCGAAGACCTCCTCCGGCGGCATGCTGCCGCCGAGGGCGAGGACGACGTTGGACGGCACATAGCGGCTGGCGTGATAGGCGCGGAGGTCGTCAGGGGTGATGCGCACGAAAAGATCGCGGTGGCCGATGACCGGCTGGCGCAAGGGATGCGAACGGACCGCCTCCTCGAGCACGGACTTGGCCAGCACCTGGTCGTGCTCGTCGTCGCACATCGCGATCTCGCGCAGGATGACCTCGCGCTCCATCTTGGCGTCGGCGTCGGTGATCAGCGGATCGAAGACCATGTCGGCGATGGCTTCCATCGCGGTCTCGAAGCCTTCCTGCGGAGCGTCGACGTAGTAGACCGTGCGATCGAAGGTCGTATAGGCGTTGGAGGATCCGCCGCTCTTGTGGATCGCATCGGTCAGCTCCCGGTTGGTGAAGCGGCCGGTGCCCTTGAACACCATGTGTTCGAGGTAATGGGAGATGCCGGAACCTTCCCAGCGGCCTTCGTGGATGCTGCCTGTACGGACCCACGCCTGGACCGTGCAGAGCCCGATCCCGGGGCGGTGGGAATAGATGACCTCGAGCCCGTTGGCCAGGACCCGGCGCTCAGGAAGCGGGCCGGCAATCTGGGCGAAACTCAGGCCTTCGAGGTAGGACATGGGCAGGATGTATGCCCTGGGTATGACGGGGCGCAAGTGCGACCAGTCACGGGCCGGGGCAAATGAAGCCGGTGCCCACTCTGACATTGAAACCAAAGGGTCGCCTAGGTATTCCCAACCCCTTGCCCGCCGTCCGGCGGGCGCTCCCGCCCCTCCTCCCTCTTTCCGATGTATATTCCGCCTGAAATCCGCGCCAATCTCGACGAAGTCGAACGCCGTGCCGGCTACCTCTGGAAGTTCCTGGACGTACCGGGCAAACAGGCCGCGATCGCCAAGCTCGAGGAGCAGATGGGCGCCCAGAATTTCTGGGACAGCCAGAAAGCCGCCCAGAAGGTCATCTCGGAGTGCAACGGCTACAAGAACATCGTCGGCCCCCAGGTCGCGTTCCGTCGCCAGATCGACGACGCCAAGACCCTCGCGGAACTGATCACCGAATCCCCCGACGGCAGCGCCGACGCCGAAGTCGAGGAACTCCGCAAGCTCGCCGGCGACCTCCTCGGCGCCGTGTCCGACCTCGAGATCGCCTCCTTCCTCTCCGGTCCGCACGACCGTTCCAACGCCATCGTGACCGTCAAGGCCGGCGCGGGCGGCACGGAATCGAACGACTGGGCCGACCTGCTCTACCGCATGTACACCCGCTGGGCCGAACGCCGCGGTTTCAAGATCGAGGTCGAAGACATCGCCGAAGGCGAAGGCGCCGGCATCAGCCAGGCCACCTTCCGCCTCGAAGGCCCGAACGCCTACGGCTACGTCAAGGCCGAGCGCGGCGTCCACCGCCTCGTCCGCATCTCGCCGTTCGACGCCAACGCCCGCCGCCATACCTCCTTCGCGTCCGTCGACGTGGTCGCCGAGATCGACGACGACATCGACGTCGAGGTCAACGAAGCCGACCTGCGCGTCGACGTCTACCGCTCCAGCGGCAAGGGCGGCCAGCACGTCAACAAGACCGAGTCCGCGGTCCGCCTCACGCACATCCCGACGGGCATCGTCGTGGCCTGCCAGCGCGAGCGCTCCCAGGTCAAGAACCGCGCCCTCGCGATGAAGATCCTGCGCGCCCGCATCTACGAGAAGACCATCGACGACAAGCGCGCCGAGATGGAGAAATATTACGGCGAGAAGGGCGACATCGGCTGGGGTAACCAGATCCGCTCCTACGTCTTCCAGCCCTACCAGATGGTGAAGGACCTCCGCACCGGGGTCGAGACGGGCAACATCCAGGCGGTCATGGACGGCGACATCGACGCCTTCATCAACGGATGGCTCCGCGCCGGCGGCCCCCGCACGCGCAACAAGGACATCAAGATCGAGGACTAAGTCCTCGCCGCCCCCATGCCCACCCGGGACACCCTCCGCCAGAAGCTCCTCGATACGCCGCTCTTCGCGGAGAAGATCTGGAAGCTCTCCCCGGAGCCTTGGCCCATCTCGGAAGCCCAGCTGCGCGACCTGAAGCGCATCGGCTCCGCCTGCCTGAGCTACCATCGCGCGCTCGAGCGCCTCTACGTCCGTTCCTTCACGAACAAGAAGATCCTGCGCAACCGCGAGGTCTACGCGCCCTGGGTCGCGGAGTACCTGGACCGCTACAAGCCCGCCGGCCTCATCGAACACGGCCGCCATCGCGCCGTCAAAGGCCAGTGCCCGGTCGTCCTCCGCCCGGACCTGCTCATCACGGAACAAGGCTTCACCATGACGGAGCTGGACAGCGTCCCGGGCGGAGTCGGCCTGACGGCCTATCTCAACGAGGTCTACGCCGAGGACTTCCCTCGCGTGATCGGCGGCGCCGCGATGCCCGACCGCTTCATGGCCTCGCTGGCCCGCCTGACGCCGAAGGAGAAGTTCCCGCTCGTCGCCATCGTGGTCAGCGAAGAAGCCGCGACCTACCGCCCGGAATTCGAATGGCTCGGGGAAAAACTGCGCACGCTCGGGCATGACGTCCACATCGTCGAGCCCGCCCAGATCATGCAGATGGGCGACGGTTCCTACATCCCCGTCGACGGCGCCCCGCGGCGCGTCGACATCCTCTACCGCTTCTTCGAGCTGTTCGACCTCGCGAACGTCAAGGGCGCGGACGGCATCTTCAACGCGGTCGAAGCCGGCACGCTGACGCTGACGCCCCCGATGAAGGCGTTCCAGGAAGAGAAGCTCGGGCTGGCCTTGCTCCATCATCCGCAGCTCGCGGAGTTCTGGAAGGAAAACCTCCCCGAGGATCATCACGAGGCGCTCTTCCGCATCGTCCCGCAGACCTGGATCATGGAGAAGACCGAGCTGCCGCCCACGGCCGTCCTGCACGCCCCCGGCTTCGCCGGCCGGCCGATCCGCGAATGGACCGAGCTCGCCGAAGCCTCCCAGCGCGAACGCAACCTGATCATCAAGGCCAGCGGCTTCCATGAGACGGCGTGGGGCGCCCGTTCCGTGACGCTCGGCAGCGACGTCTCGCGGGATGAGTGGCTCGAAGCGATCGAGAACGCGCTGAGCCCCGAGAACGAGACCTTCCACGTCATGCAGGCTTACCATAAGCCCTCGCGCCTGACCCACCCGGTCTACGCCGACGACGGCTCGGTCGTGCCCGCCGACGGACGCGTCCGCCTCTGCCCCTACTTCTTCGTCGACCAGGACACGGTCGAACTGTCCGGCATCCTGTCGACGTTCTGCCCCGCGGATAAGAAGATCATCCATGGGATGAGCGACGCGGCCCTGCTGCCCTGCCATCTGGTCCCCTGAGGCCCTCCGACGCCTTGCTTCCTGCCGGGTTTCGGCCCAAGTTAGGCGCATGAGATTCCTCGCCCTCGGTCTGCTCTCGCTGTTCGCCCTCCTCGGCGAACTGAGCGCCGCCGTCCGTACCAAGGTCGATCTGGTCAACCTGACGCCCGACGTCCGCGCCGGCGAGAAAGCCCTCGTCGCCCTCCGCTACCGTTGCGACCCCCACTTCCACATCTACTGGAAGAACCCCGGCGACGCGGGCGCCTCGCCGACGGTGGAATGGACCGAGAAATCCGGCACGGAAATCGGCGCCTTCATCTGGCCCGGCCCCAAGCTGCTCGACCAGTCGGGCGTGATGAACTTCGTCTACGAGAACGAGACGCTCATCCTGATGGAAGTCGCCGTCCCCGCCGGCAAGACGGGCGCGATCGTCCTCAAGGGCAAGGCCGAGTGGCTGGAATGCGACGACAAAGGCTGCTGGCCGCACGACACCCTGGTCGAACTTTCGCTCAAGGTCGGCCCGGGCAATGCCGCTTATAAATATGACCCCAAGCTTTACCCGGACCTGAAACCGTCCCTGAGCGCCGTGTTTCGCGTCGTTGGCGACGAGCTGCAGGTGACGCCCGCCGCCAAGACCGAGCTCTCCAAGGTCTGGTTCCCGGAACGCAATTTCATCACTCCGGACGCGACCGCGAAGCAGAGGCATGACGCCACGACGCTCTTCTTCAACCTGAAGGAAGCCACGGAGAAGCTCGACGCCGGCCCGGTCAGCTTCGTGGGCTCCGACGGAAACGGCGGCTTCGTCCGCCTCGTGGCGACCGCCGCCGCCGGTGCGACCAGCAAAGGATCGGCCGAGGCCTCGCCCCCTTCCGCCCATCCGGCTTCGTCCGACTGGCAGCCTTGGTCCCCCGAAGCGCAGGCCAAGGCCCTCGCCGACGGCAAGACCGTGTACGTCGACTTCACGGCCCGCTGGTGCGCCACCTGCCAGGTCAACAAGCGTGTGTACAAGCAGGATGATGTCGCGAAGGCGCTTGGTCAGGCCGGCGTGGTGATGATGAAAGCCGACTGGACGAAGAAGGACGAGGTCATCGCCCACGAGCTCGGCAAATATGGCCGCACCGGCATCCCCCTGAACGTTTTCCTCAAGACCGGCCAGCCCCCCGCGATCCTTTCCGAAGCGCTCACGGGGACCGAAGTCCTCGCCGCGCTCAAGGCCGTGTCATCCGGCAAGGCCTATCAGGCCGAGACGACGACGCACCCCTTCGCGATCTGGTTGCTGCTGGCCTTCGGCGGCGGCGTGCTCCTCAACCTGATGCCGTGCGTCTTCCCGATGATCGGCCTCAAGGTCCTCGGTTTCGCCAAGGAAGCCGGCGCGTCCCGGAGCACCGTCGTCCTCAACGGGCTGCTCTACTCCGCCGGCGTGATCGTCAGCTTCCTCGCCCTGGCGCTCCTGATAGTCGGACTGAAGTCCGGCGGATCCTCCGTCGGATGGGGCTTCCAGATGCAGTCTCCCGGCTTCGTGCTCGGCACCTGCGTGCTGATGATCGTCCTCGGCCTGAGCCTCGTCGGTGTCTTCGAGATCGGCGTCGGCCTCGGCGGTGTCGCGGCCGGCGAGGGCGACGGCAAGGTCGCCACCTTCCTTTCCGGCGTGCTCGCCACGGTCGTCGCCACCCCTTGCACGGCCCCAGGCCTCGGCGCCGCGCTGGGCTTCGCCTTGGACAAGGAACGCTCCACAGGAGAGACCCTGCTCTTCTTCGTCGTGATCGGCCTCGGCATGGCCCTGCCCTACCTGCTGCTGTCGATGTTCCCCCGCCTCGCCGCGTTGCTACCGCGTCCGGGCGAGTGGATGGAGTCGCTCAAGCAAGGCATGTCCTTCCCGCTCTTCGCGTACGCGCTCTACCTGCTCTGGGTGCTCAACGCCCTCGTGGAAGACGCCGCCTGGGTGCGCGATGCTTCGCTCGGCCTCGCGCTCATCGCCACGGCCTGCTGGATCCTCGGCCGCTGGGGCGCCCTGCATCGCACGGATGTGGAGCGCGTCGTGGCCAAGGCGGTCGCCGGCCTGATCTTCGTCGGCACGCTGACCTACCTCTACGCGACGCTCCCCTAAGTCCGGGGAATCGGAAAACAAAAAGGCCCGCCGATCGGCGGGC
>RGES01000260.1 GCA_009917805.1 Verrucomicrobiota bacterium | reverse complement strand
CTCGCCGCCAAGGGACATGAGGTGCGCGCCGTGACGCCGCTTTACGGTTCCGTCCCCGGCCGCGAGAAGATGGGCACGCTGATCGAATCCCTGAAGGTCGGCGTGCACGGCGACCCGCGCAAGGCCGGCTGCCGGATCCGCACGCTCGCGGTCTCGCCGAACTTCGAAGCCTGGTTCGTCGAACACGAGGATTTCTACGGCGCCCGGGAGATCTACCCCGCCCGCGACGACGCCGGCGAACGCGCCGCCTTCTACGGCCGCGCCGGCCTCGACGCCTGCCTGACCACCAGCTGGATTCCCGACATCGTCCACTGCCATGACTGGACCGCCGGCCTCGTCCCGGTGCTGCTCAACACGACCCTGAAGCACACCGCCCTCGGCGGCGCGAAGAGCGTCCTCTCGATCCACAACCTGCAGCACCAAGGCCTGTACCCCAAGCGGATCATGGCCTACCTCGGCCTGCCGGAATTCCTCTGGAGCCCGCAGGAACTCGAATGCCTCGGCGGCGTCAACTTCCTCAAGGGCGGCATCCTGCACGCCGCCAAAGTCATCACCGTCAGCCCGACCTACGCCAAGGAGATCCTCACGCCCGCCTTCGGCTACGGGCTTGATGACGTCGTCCGCCGGCGCGCCGGCGCGCTCCGCGGCATCCTGAACGGCGTCGACCGCGACGAATGGAACCCCGAGGACGACAAGCACATCGCCGCCTCATTCTCGTCGAAGAAGCCCGCGGGCAAGGCCGCATGCAAGGCCGCCCTGCGGCGCGAACTCGACCTCGCCACCGATCGCGACATCCCGCTCGTCGGCGTCGTCTCGCGCCTCTGGGAACAGAAAGGCCTGGATCTCGCCGTCGGCGTGCTGCCCAAGTTCCTCCGCGAAGGAAAGCTGCAGTTCGTGCTGCTCGGCAGCGGCGACGCCTGGCTCGAGAACGAGTTCAGACGCCTCGCCGCCGACTTCCCGGAACTCTGCGCCGTGCGCATCGGCTACGACAACGGCCTTTCCCACCGCATCGAAGCCGGCTGCGACTTCTTCCTGATGCCGAGCCGCTTCGAACCCTGCGGCCTGAACCAGATGTACTCCATGGCCTACGGCACCCTCCCGATCGTCCGCGCCACCGGCGGCCTGGCCGACACCGTAAGCGGATGGGATGGTAAGAAGAAAGGCACCGGGGTGGTTTTCGAGCACGCCGACCAAGGCGGCATCGAGTGGGGCCTACGCCGGGCGCTGGACCTTTATCAGCAACCTGCGAACTATAAGGCACTCCAGAAGACGGCGATGGATGCGGAGTTCAGCTGGGCGCAGTCGGCCGCCGCCCATTTGGAGTGCTATCTCGGTTAGAACCAGTGACTTAACGCTCAAATTGAAGCATCGGCGGCTTCTTTTTGGGCAAACACTGGGGTTAATTCACCAATTTCGTCATAAGTGTAGAAAAATATGGCATTTGGGTAAATTTTAAGCACATCGAAAGACGCCATGAAGCACACCTCCATCACCCTCCTCACCCTCACTGCTGCCGCGAGCTTCGCTCAGGCTGCTCCCGCCGCTGCCTCGGCGTTCACCACCTCGGGCAACGTCGCCATCTCCAGCGACTACGTCTTCCGTGGTCTCTCCCAGACCGCCGGTAAGGCCGCCGTCTCGGCTGGCTACGACGTCGCCCACAGCTCCGGCCTCTCCGCCGGCGTCTGGGCCTCCAACGTCTCCTCCGCCCTCGGCGGTCTCGAGATCGACCTCTACGCCGCTTACGGCTTCAAGGTCGGCGCCCTCGACGTCTCCGTCGGCTACATCAACTACACCTACAACACCGCCGCCAACGGTGGCGAAGCCAACGTCTCGGCCACCTACTCCGGCCTGCAGCTCAAGGCTTCCAAGGGCGTCAACGGCACCCTGTCCGACTACTACTACGAAGCTAACTACAGCTACGACGTCGCCGCGATCAAGGGCCTGAACCTCGGCCTCCACTACGGCAGCGACCGCCTCTCGTCCAACGACGACTACGCCATCGCCCTCAGCTACCCCGTGCTCGGCTTCACCGGCACCGTGTCCTTCTCGGACATCCAGAACGGCGAAAGCATCACCGCTTTCTCCCTCAAGAAGACCTTCTAAGGTCTGAGCTGAAACTCATAGCAAAAGGGGTGCTTTCCGGGAGGAGAGCACCCCTTCTTCTTTGTTAGGTTGAAAAACGGCCAAGGAAGGCAATGTTGCCCTTCCTCCATGATCGAGTCCGCCCGCAAACCCGACTGGCTCCGCGCCAAGCTCCCCAGCGGCCCCGACTTCCTGGAGACCAAGAAGAACGTCGACCAGCACAAGCTGCACACGGTCTGCCAGTCCGCGCAGTGCCCCAACATGGGCGAATGCTGGTCCCGCGGCTCCGCCACGGTGATGATCCTCGGCAACGTCTGCACGCGCTCCTGCACCTTCTGCGCCGTGCTCTCCGGCCGCCCCAGCGAACTCGACCTCGGCGAACCGGCCCGGGTGGCCGAATCCATCGCGCTGATGAACCTCAAGCACGTGGTCATCAC
>RGES01000259.1 GCA_009917805.1 Verrucomicrobiota bacterium | reverse complement strand
CGCTGAAAGCATCTAAGCGCCAAGCCTTTCCCAAGATAAGATCTCCCTATAGAACCCAGGTAGACCACCTGGTTGATAGGCCGCCGGTGTAAGCGTAGCGATACGTTGAGCCTAGCGGTACTAATGTTCGATTGATCTGCAATTGGCTTCTTAGCCGTATCAAGTACGTCTAGGCCGATAGCATTACGGATTAGTAATTTAATTATGCGCAAACTGTTTATCTTTCCCTATGACGGCAGCTCGCCACCTGGCGAAAACCATCTCATGATCACCCATCAGAGAGCTGCCCGAGGACACATTCTGGTGATCATGGGCGCATGGAAACACTCGTTCCCTTCCCGAACACGATAGTTAAGCATGCAGCCGCCGATGGTAGTGCACCCCCGCTGGTGTGCGAGAGTAGGTCATCGCCAGGTTTACGGACCCCGGTCTCCGCGAGGAGATCGGGGTCCCCTCATTTACGCGGGTCGCCAGCCGGCCGGAGCATCGTCTCCGGCCGGTGGTCCGTCGTAGGCGTCTCCGCCGTGCCCCGCGCGAGCCGGGGGCGCCTCTCGGAGGCCGGTCCGGCCGTGCCCGCCAGAGCGCTCGCCGCTGGCTTCGCCGCCGCTGCCGGCGCCTTAGCCGCGGGCGGCCAGGTCGCCCAAGGTCTGCCGGGAGGCGGCGGCGGTCAGGAGGCTCGCTTCGATGACGCTGAGTTCCTTGGCGGCGGGATCCGAAGTGAGGTCCGGCTCGCCGGCCGTGCCGGCGGAGTGGGTGTCCACGACGGCCCAGAGTTCGCCGACGGTCATGGTCTCCAACGGACGCGCCGGCTTATGGCCGCCCGTGCGTGTCTCCGCGGCCAGCAGGTTGGCGTCGCGCAGCATCTGGAGGCAGCCTTCCGCCACGGTCGCGGGGACGCGGGCGGTCTCCGCGATGTCATCCGCGGTCGGGCCGGCCTTGCCGCTCCGGTAGCGTCGCAGCGTCTCGGAGACGCAGACGAACGCCAGCGTCCGCCGCGCCCGATGGCTGAGTCCTTCCCAGGCCTTGTGCCGGGCGAGCGCCCGACGGTTCTGGTAGGCGTACGCGACCTGCCCGCCGATCAGCACGAAGAGCCAGGTGAGGTAGGAGCCGAACATCAGCACGAGCACGATGCTCAGCTCGCCGTAGAGGCTTTGGAACTGCGTGACCTTGCCGACGTAGAGCGCGGCGAGGTGATGGTTGAGGGCGACGAGCAAGGCGATCGAGAGGCCGCCGACGAAGGCGGCGCTCCAGCGCACCCGCACGTTGGGCATCATCCGGTTGAACGCGGCGAACGCGAGCGTGAGCAGCGCGACGGAGATCAGGACCGGGCCGCTGCCGCCGATGAACCCGAGCATGGCGCCGCCGCCGGGCAGGCGTTGCAGCGACGTGGTCAGCCACGTGGTGCCCTGGCCGATCGAAGCCGCGATGGACGCGGCCGAAAGCATCGTCAGCGTCGTCGCGCCCACGAGGAAGAAGAGCACGAGGAAGAGCAGGTAGTTCGCGAAACGGTCGCGCCAGCTGCGTCCGAACCGCACGCCCCAGATGCCGTTCAGCGCGTCCTCGACGCGGCTCAGCATGAGCACGGCCAGCCCGAGGATGAGCACGAGGCCGATCACGCCGGCCTCGCCGCTCGCCGCGTTGGCGAGCAAGCGGTCGACGAGTCCGTCGAGGTCCTTGTTGATCGCGCCCAGCGTCACGGCCTGGCCGGTCTTGGCGGCCTGCGCGACGACCTGCGGCGCGACGTATTCGACGGCGGCGACGATCGCGCGCTTCGCCGGATTGTCGGCCTGCGCGCCGGCGCGCGAGAGGATGAAGCCCGAGACCGTGAGCGCGAGCGCGAGCAGCGGCCCGAGCGACATCAGCGTGTAATAGGTGAGCGCCGCGGACTGCTGCGGCAGCCGGTTGTCGAACACGCCGTACCAGGTCGTGGCGATGACGCGCCAGCCGGCCTTGAGGCCGCCGCGCCAGCCGCGTTGCGCGAGCGCTTCCGGCGTCCAGCTCGCGGCGAAGAAGCCCGGGGCGCGTCGGTCGGGGGTGGATGCGGCGGAGGAGCCCGTGTTCATGGGATGAAAGTGGGGCAGGGGGGCGACTTCCGCAATCCCCGCCCGCCGGCCGATCCGGTGAACACCGTGAGCAACACCAACAAGTGACGTTTGCCGACCTGTCCCGACCGCGATTTTGTTGGGTGATTCACCCTAACCCAGCCGTCTCATCAAAATTTCGTCAAAAAACCCAATTGTGAATAAAGTTTTTTACCTAAGTGACGAAATGACAGTGCCTTGCGTAGAAACCCTACATCTAGTGGTGAAATAAATTTGCAGCCCCTACATCTAGTATTTTACTTCCGCACATACCAACCACCTAGCGGCCTCTCCCGGCCACTAATTAGGCCCTTTTCCCCACTCTCCATCCATGGAAACCATCACCATCAAAGTAGGTCAGAAAACCTTCGTCCTCGATAAGACCAAAGCCGAGGAAGCGTTCGCCAACAAGCGCGTCATCAACGGCCGCGAATCGATGTTCTTCAACATCCTCCCGCTGAAGTACCAG
>RGES01000258.1 GCA_009917805.1 Verrucomicrobiota bacterium | reverse complement strand
CGACGACGACCTTGAGCATGTTCGCGAGGCTCTCCTTCACCTCCTCGGACTTGGCCTGGACGGAGTCGGAGACGAGGTTGAGGTTGCGCAGCCAGATGACGCGCTTGCTGCCGAACATCGAAAGCGTCTTCACCGACTCGGTGAACTGGACCTCGAGCGCCCGGGCGTCGTCGACGCGGATGATCTGGCCCGTGATGACCTCGGCCTCGGCGTCGGCGCCGGCCGCCTTCTTGGCCTTCTCGAAACAGGCACGACCGTCCTGGTCGACGAGGAATTCGTCCTTACCAGCGATGATGGCGAGATAACCGGGCACGCGCCTAATCTTCCGCCCTGCCCCCTCGTGGCAATCCTTTGTCATTCGCAGGCCCCAAGACCTGCCTGGGAGGGTGCAGCGGAGGGCGGTATGCGGTTGGCGGTTAGTCTGAAGACATCAGGCCCCGGTCTCGGCCAACAAGAGCAAGGACGGACCCGGGTTAAGGAATCAATCCGCCATCTCACCTAGCCCTAATCTCAATTCAGACCTCCATTCAGTCCTCAACTCAGACCTCAACTCAGTCCGCCCAATGCATCCCAACCGCTGACCGCCAACCGCCAATACCTTCGGCGGCCGGCAGGCCGTCCTCACGCCCCGTGGATCAGGTCTTCGACGCGGTACTTGTTCAGCTTCCGGCGCATGAAGTCCAAGGCGGTGTTCACGGCGCGCTGCTTGACCTGTCGGCGGTCGCCGGGAAGCGAGACGCGACGGGACCAGACGCCGGTCGGCGAAGCATAGCCAAGGTAGACCGTGCCGACGGGGTCGGCTTCGGTGCCGCCGCCGGGGCCGGCGTAACCGGTGACGGAGATGGCGTAATCGGAACCGAACTTCTCGATCGCGCCGGTGGCCATGGCCGCCGCGCATTCGGCGGAGACGGCGCCATGCTGGGCGATCAGGCACTCAGGGATGCCGAGCAGGTTGACCTTGGCGTCGTTCGCGTAGCAGACCGCGGAGCCGGCGAAGACCTTGGAAGAACCCGGGACGTCGGTGAAGGCGTTGGCGAGCAGGCCGCCGGTGCAGGACTCGGCGAGGGCCACGGTACGCTCGAGGCTGCGCAGCTGCTCGACGACGAGCGTGGCCAGGCAGGCGTGGCCGGTGCAGACGAAGTCGTGACCGACGGCGTCGCGCACCTGACGGGCGACCTCGCAGAGGTCTTCCGCGGTGAAGCCGTTGCTTCCGGAGGAGATGCGCGCGTCGACGACGCCGGTGTGCGTGCCGAAGGAAAGCACCATGCCGGGCTTGAGGAGCGGGCGCACGATCTGCTCGAGCGGGACGGCGCCGATGCCGAAGGTGCGGACCTGCACGTAGGCTTCGCCCTGACAGGCGCAACCGACGTCGCGCAGGCGCGGGACGACTTCGTCCTCGAACATCGGACGGAGCTCGAGCGCGGGGCCGGGCAGCATCACGAGGGCCTTGCCGTCACGATGATAGAAGACGCCTGGGGCGGTGCCGCGCGGATTCGGAAGGCTATCGGCGCCGACGGGCACGTAACACTGGCTGAGGTCGGCGTCGGAAAGTTTCCGCCCGATCATCTTGAAGCGTTCGCGCAAAGCCTTCTCGGCGGCGGGCACGTGCTCGAGCTTGAGGCCGAGCGCGCCGGCGACGGCTTCGCGCGTGTGGTCGTCTGAAGTAGGTCCGATGCCGCCGGTGGTGACGATGAGGTCGTAGGCGCCCCAGGCTTCGCCGACCGCGCGGGCGATCTCGGCAGCGTCGTCACGGACGACGAGCGAGCGGGTGATGGGCAGACCGCGGCGGGCAAGGTGCTCGCCCAGCCAGAGGAGGTGGCCGTTCTCGCGGATGCCGTCGAGCAGCTCGTCGCCCACGTTGATGACGAGGACTTGGCGGGGTCGACTGTTGCAGGAAAGCATTTGCGGAAACGGGGCGTGCCAGCAGGGTTAAGGGACCAGGCCAAAAATGCAAACCGACCGGGAAGAACTTTCGCCCAAGGCCAAGGCCCGGCGTGCCCCCCATACCCCGGGCGTCTACCTCATGAAGGACGCCGCCGGGCTGGTCGTCTACGTCGGCAAGGCCAAGGACCTGAAGAAGCGCCTGGCCTCCTATTTCGTTCCCCGCCAGCGGATGACCCCCAAGGTGGCCGCGATGATGGACACGGTGGCGGACATGGAGTGGCACGAGGTCCGGTCCGAGACCGAGGCCCTGCTCCTGGAGGGCAAGCTGATCAAACGCTGGCGCCCCCGCTGGAACATCCTCTTCCGCGACGACAAGCAGTTCCCCCAGGTCCGCGTCGACCTCGCCGACCCCCTGCCGAAATTCCGCATCGTCCGCGCCCGGACGACCGACGCCTGCCGTTACTTCGGGCCGTTCCCCCACCAGCAGGCCGTCCGTCGCACCCTCAACGAGATGCGCAAGAAGTTCGGCATCCTCCTCGCCGACAGCACGCCGACCGCGCAGCCCGACGGCACCTGGAAACTTTACGACGACGCTCGCTCGGAGATCCAGAAGCACGCCAACGTGGTGACCACGGAGGAATACGCCGCCCGCGTGACCGAGGCCTG
>RGES01000257.1 GCA_009917805.1 Verrucomicrobiota bacterium | reverse complement strand
GGGTGAAGCCCTGATTCAGGTTTTCCGGGCTCACGTTGGTGCCCCATTCGAAGGCCTTGATCGCCGGCAGCTTGCCGGGCAGCGCCTTGAACGCCTCGACCACGCCACGGACCTTATCGGCCGGCGCGCCGTCCTTGAACTTGAAGATCACGATATGGCGGTAGGAGCTCATGCCGCTAGCGAGTCCAGCCACCGGAGGGCGTCAAGCATGCGCGGTTATCCGCTCGCACCGGCTCGGGTGGTGGTCAGCATCCCCGCATGCGAACCCCTGCGCTGGCGCTCCTTCTCCTGACCCTGGCCGTGCTCCCGGCGCAGGAAACCAAGCCGGCCAAGCCGCCGGAGCAGACCACGCTGGAGGCCAGGGGCTTCGTCGTGACCAAGCAAGGCAACACGACGAACATCGACGCCCCCGGCAACCTGGCCCCGAACAAGCGGTTCGGCGGCGCGACGCTCGCGGAGATCGATCCGGAGAACAACCCGATCGACCTCGCCCTGCGGGCGAACGAACTCTTCCGCACCCAGCCCAAATTCGCGTACCAGCTGATGCTCGTGGCGACGATGCGGGCGACCTTCGACATGGAACGCGTGACGGACCTGACGGCCCATCAGGCCTGGTCCTACGTGGCCGGCCAGCCCGCCCTCAACCGGATCCTCTCCTGGGGGCGCCTAAGCCCGCAGGTCAGCCGGACCGAGAGCGACGAAGTCCTGCAGTGGGCCGCCAAGGCCGGCCCGCCGACCTATCATCCGGCCTGGATGATCCAGCACGGCATGGCGGTGATGAAAGCCGGGCTCGACGGAACCGCACCGCCGGCGCCGCTGAAGGCCGGCTTCGCGCCCGGCGAAGCCTGGCAGGTCGTGCTCGCCAAGATGACCACCATGATCGCCAACCCCGCCTACTGGGAGAAGCGCCGGGCCGCGGCCACGCCGGAAGGCCTGCGCACCCGGCTCGAGGAGCTCAAGACCCAGCTCACCGAGGCGCTCCGCACGCGCCCCACTCCCGAGACCCGTCAGGCCGAGCAGGCGCTCGCCGCGCTCGCCGCTTCGTTCGACGAGAAGCATCCGGACATCGCCCTCCATTTCATCGTGCTCGCCGAGGAGATGAACACCCGCTTCCGGGCAGCCGTCAGCCCGCCCAAGGCCAAGTAGCCACGCTGCTGCGCTGGTCACGGGCGCAGCGAGACCTAAGACACCGCGTGCTGCCCTGGATGTTGCCAGGTAGGGATGACCGGCCCGGTCATCCTTTCGGTCGCGACGCCGTCGCGCCCCTACCCTGCGAACACGCGCGCGAACACCTCGCGGATTTCGGACTCCGGGAGCAATCCCTGCTTCGGCGCCTCGATCGCGGTGAAGTCTTCGAGCCTTGCGGTGTCCGCCTGACGCACCGCCAAGAGGAATGACTCCAGCAGCCGGCGATACACGTCGGGCTCCTGGGCATGCTCCAGTTCGATCCAGGCGAGCGGCTCGGCCCCGAGCACGCTGAAGTTGGCTTCCTTCCAAAGCACCATCACCTGATTACCGGCGTCCGGCCCGACCATAAACAACGTCTCCTCGGCCTCACCGGAATGCAGACGCACGTGGCAGCGGAACAGCAACGTCGTCTTCCCCCGCTGCCAATCCCCCGGCTCTTGTGTCTCCTTCGTCTCGATTCGATAGTAACCCATGCCCGTATTATGCCAGACCCGTGCCGCTTGTCTAGGGAACCGCCAAGCCAAGGGGTCAGGCCGTACCCTGAAGTGGGCGCAACTAGATCTGCGTATCTATGGCGTTTTTAGTTACAGCCTATATCAGGGTACGGCCTGACCCCGTTGGCTGAGCGGTTCGCATCAGGGAGTATCTGCCGTCGATGGGCTCAGCCTTGCCTGGAAGATGCGCGGATGGCACGACGTCGCCGGCTCATCTCCAACCAGGGCGCCTACCACGCCTACAATCGCGCCGAACTCGGCCAGCCGATCTTCGAGACCGACGCCGCCAAGCAGGTCTTCCTGGAGACCATCTTCGCCACCGTCCGGCGCTTCGCCTGGCAGCTGCATGCCTTCGCGATCATGACCAATCACTTCCACCTGGTCCTGACCACCCCCCGGGGCAACCTGAGCGAAGGCATGCACGCCCTCCAGTCGGCCTTCGCCAACAAGCACAAAGCCTTCCGAGGTTCCGTGGGCCACGTCTTCCAGTCACGTTTCGGGAGCGCGCATTATCCGGCCGGTCCTTTGGCGGCACGTAAGATCGACTACGTCCACCTCAACCCGGTCCGGGCCGGCATCGTCTCGCTCGAGGAACTTGGCGACTATCGTTGGACCAGCTTCCGCGCACTCCGCCGCCCGCATCAACGCGGCGAGCTCACCCTCGGGCTGGCGCTTACTTCGATGCACGGGCTGAGGGATGATGCCGCCGGATGGGACGCCTACGAGGAAAGGCTCCGGTTCGTACTCGCGACCGAGGACCGTCCGGCGACCGACGAGGAACTGTTCGGACCCGCAAGGAGAAGGCTGGCCGGAGGATCGACGGCGCAGGCCTGCCGGCGGTCGCAGGCAAAAGCCGTGAACTGCTACTCGAGGAGGAGCGCACCCGAT
>RGES01000256.1 GCA_009917805.1 Verrucomicrobiota bacterium | reverse complement strand
AGACTCCTTCGACGCGGGAATGACACGGTCGTCACGTAATCTTCGGTCCCATGGAAGAAACCACCAAGGTCCCTGGGCAGCACAAGATCCACTTCCGGACGTTGATCCTCTCGGATCTCCATCTGGGCACCAAGGACGCCCAGGCGCGCGAGCTCCTCGACGTGCTCCGCGGCATCCGCTGCGACAAGCTCATCCTGAACGGCGACATCATCGACCTCTGGTCGCTGCAGCGCAAGAATCACTGGAGCCCGGCGCACACCGCCGTCGTCCGTCGCATCATGAAGATGGCGGAGAAGGACGGCACGAAGGTCGTCTACCTGCGCGGCAACCACGACGACTTCATCCGCCGCCTGATCCCGCTGGTGCTCGACCGCATCGAACTCGCCGAGGAGCACATCCACGTCGCGCAGGACGGCCGCAAGTATCTCTGCATCCATGGCGACGCGTTCGACACCGTGACGGTGAAGATGCGCTGGCTCGCCGTGATCGGCGACATCAGCTACCAGATCCTCCTCGACCTGAACCGCGTCTACAACAAGTGGCGCGCCTGGCGCGGCAAGGAATACTTCTCCCTCTCGCAGGCCATCAAGGCCAAGGTGAAGTCGGCGGTCAGCTTCATCTCGAGTTTCGAAGAGCACCTCCAGACGCTGGCCGCGCGCCGCGGCTGCGAAGGCGTGATGTGCGGCCATATCCACAAGGCCGAGGACCGCATGATCGGCAACGTCCGTTACATCAACTCCGGCGACTGGGTCGAATCCATGACCGCGGTGGTGGAAGAAGACGACGGCCGTATCCGCGTGGTCGAGCGTCCGGAACTCCTCCAGCGCATCGCCGAACGCCGCGCCGCCTTCGAGGCCGCCAAGGCCGCGCCGGCCGGAGCCGAAGCCAACGCCCCGATCGCCTTCGTCGCCTGATGAGCGTCATCCCCGTCCTGACGGCCGGTTTCGGAGAAGGTCATAACGCCGCCGCGCGCTCCATCATCGAAGCGCTCGGCCGCAAACCGGGCCTGAACGGCGAACTCCACGACCTCTTCCTCGAGGCTTACGGCGCCGAGAAGGCCAAGAGCCAGCGCGACAGCTATATCGGTGTCGCGAACAAATATCCCCGCCTCTGGGGCTGCATGTATACCGCGCTCGACCGCCTGCCGCTCGTGCGCGCCTCGCTCCCGTTCGTGCGCCCGGTGGAGCAGACCCTCAACGCGATGCTCGATGCGGCCAAGCCGCCGGTCGTCGTCTCGGCCTACCCGCTCTATAACTACATGATGGCCCGCCGCTGGCATCGCGATGATCCGGCCCGGCCGCGCCTGATCACCGTCGTCACCGACTCGATCTCGGTGAACCGCGCCTGGCATCGCGCCCATTCCGACTGGTACGTCACCCCGAACCAGGCCACGGCCGACGTCATGATCCGCCAGGGCGTGCCGGCGGCGAAGGTCCTGCCTTACGGCTTCCCGGTCTCTTCTCGTCTCGCCCCGCGTTCGTCGGCCAAGGTGGGCGAACGTCCGCGCGTGCTGCTGATGCTCAATCCCGGCAAGCGCGATGCGGTCGAACTCGCCGCCGCGCTCTCGACCCTCGGCCTCCAGCTCACGATCACCGTCGGCAAGGACGCCTCCTTCAAGGAAGCCGTCGAGCGCGCCGTCGACGGCCGCGCCGAAGTGCTCGGTTGGACCGATCGGATCCCGGCGCTCATGCTCGCGAGCCACCTCGTCGTCAGCAAGGCCGGGGGCGCGACCACGCATGAGTGCGTCGCGGCGGGCGTGCCGATGGTCATCACGCAGGTCATCCCCGGACAGGAAGCCGGCAACGGCCGCCTCATCGCCGAGCATGACGCCGGCGCCTACGGCCTGACGCCTGCTTCGGCGCGCGCGATCATCGCGGAAGCCTTCACCGGCGAATGGGCCCTCTGGAAGAAGTGGAAAGCCTCGGTCGACGGCCTCGGCGACGCCGGCGGCGCCGATCGCGTGGCCGACCTGGTGGAACGGGAGATGGCGGTTAAGAGTCGATGACGCCTTCACCTCGCCGGCGAGCTTGTCGCTGAGGCCGGCGACTTCGGCGATCTCCTCCACGGTGGCCTTGCGCAGCTTCTGGATGCTGCCGAAGTGCGCGAGGAGGGCTTCCTTCCGCTTGGGGCCGAGTCCCGGCATCTCGTCGAGGAGCGACTCGCGCAGCTTGCGGCTGCGGAGTTCGGCGTTGAAGTCGTTGGCGAAGCGGTGGGCTTCGTCGCGGATGCGCATCAGCAGGGCGAGGCCGACGTCGTGCCGCGGCAGCTTCAGCTCGCGGCCGTCGGGGAAGACGATGGTCTCCTCGCGCTTGGCTAGGCCGATGAGCGGGGGCGGGGCGAGGTCATGCTCCTTGAACGCCGCGAGCGCGGCGCCGACCTGGCCGAGGCCGCCGTCGATGATGACGAGCTCGGGGAAGGCGCGGTGCTCCTCGTGCAGGCGGGTGTAGCGGCGGCCGACCACTTCCTGCATCGAGCGGAAGTCGTCGTTGCCCTCGAAGGACTTGATCTTGAAGCGGCGGTAGCCGGACTTGTCGGCCTGGCCGTCGACGAAGCGCACCATCGAAGCGACGG
>RGES01000255.1 GCA_009917805.1 Verrucomicrobiota bacterium | reverse complement strand
GATCTCGCGGGCTTTGATATCAACGATTTGGGTGCTGCTCATGATGGAAAATGAAGTCCCATAGGGGTAGGGACAAGGGGGGTGGATGAGCGAGAAAAAAGGTGTTCCTTCCGGCCGCCCTGCCCTGCGGAAAACCCGCCAAACAAGAGCCCCGGACTGGGGTTTCCAGGCCGGGGCTTCGAAGTGGTGGGGTTAGATGGACTTGAACCATCGACCTCCTGAATGTCAATCAGGCGCTCTAACCAACTGAGCTATAACCCCAAGAAAGAGGAAAGTGAACAAAGGGAGCCGACCGCCCTCTGGCAAGCCTTCAATGCACGTCCCCGAGATAGGTCGCGGAACCGTCCTTCAGGGCCTTGGCGATGACCTCCCCCAAGCCCTTGGGAGAAAGGGGGTAATCCGCCAGCCGGGCCAACGGCAACCACTCGAAACCGACCTGCCGGCGATCGCGCTCCCGGCCCTCCCCGATGGGGGAAAGGTCGTCGCACAGGCAATGGAAGACCGCTTCGACCTGATGGAAGTGGCCATGGATCCGGTGCATCGCGTGGTTCTTGCCGACGTATTCGCGGAGGTAGAGCAGGCCTTGCGGGACGACGTTGAGACCGAGCTCTTCCAGGACTTCGCGGCGCACGGTGTCGCGCAACGTCTCGCCATGATTCTGGCCGCCGCCCGGCAGCACGAGAAATTCCCCTTCTTCCGTCCGGATGCGTACGGCCAGGATGTCGCCGCCGCGGAGGATGACGGCACGCGCCGCGGTCCGGACCCCGGAGGAAGCACTACCGGACTGGCGACGAGGAGCGGACACGAGGCCACACTACCCGGACCAGCCGGACAGTGAAGCCGTAAAGCATGGGCGGAAATCCGCCCGGCTCAGGACATCAGCTTCTCGTCGATCTCCTGATTGCCGTGGACGGCCTTCACGTCGTCCAAGGCCTCGAGGGCGTCGATGAGTTCCAGCACCTGCTTGGCGACGGCGGCGTCGCTGACCGGCACGGGAATGCTCGAGATATAGGACAATTCCGCGGACTCCGGCTTGATGGACTTCTCCTGGAGGGCCTTGGAGATGGCGTCGAAGGCGGAGATCGGGGAAAGCACCTCGAAGTGGTCGCCGTTGTTCACGACGTCTTCGGCGCCGGCCTCGAGGACGAGCTCCATGAGGGCGTCTTCGCCGATCTGGGAGGCACCGATGAGGAACTGCCCCTTCTTCTGGAAGCTGTGCGACACGGCGCCGGTCTGGGCCATGTTGCCGCCGTTGTCGTTGAAGGCCTGACGGACTTCGGCCGCGGCGCGGTTCTTGTTGTCGGTGGTGACTTCGACGATGAGGCCGACGCCGCCGGGGGCGTAGCCTTCGTAGACGATCTCTTCGTAGGTCACGCCGGGGATCTCGCCGGTGCCCTTCTGGACCGCGCGCTTGATGTTGTCCGACGGCATGTTGGAGGCACGGGCCTTGTCCATCAGCGTGCGCAGACGGGCGTTGGACTCGGGGTTGCCGCCGCCGGCGCGCGCCGCGAGGGTGATCTCCTTGGCGAGCACCGAGAAGATCTTGCCGCGCTTGGCGTCAATCACGGCCTTATGCCGCTTCGTCGTGTGCCATTTGCTATGACCAGACATGATGGGTGGGGGTTGGGAAAATCAGCCTTTGACCTTCTTCGGCGTGGGCTCGACCACCACGACGTCGGGTTCTTCCTTGGTAAGCCAGGTCTGCAGAATCGTCAACAGGTTCTGGATCGTCATGTACAGCGTCAGGGCGGCCGGCATCGGGTAGCAGATGACCGGGAAGAGCAGCGTCATCATCAGGAAGATCGTCTTCTGCGAGCTATCCGTGGAGGGATTCGGCGTCATGCGCATCGACTGCCACATGGAGAGGCCCATGAGGATCGGGAGCAGGTTCACCGGGAAGCCGCCGAGGTGGAAGATGGTGTCCGGCGCGGAAAGGTCGGCGATCCAGAGGAACGAGTGGAGGCGCAGTTCGACGGTGGTCTGGAACGCGGTATAGAGGCCGAAGAAGATCGGCATCTGGATGAGGATCGGCAGGCAGCCGGCGAACGGGTTGATCTTGTTCTCGGTGTAGAGCTTCATGAGCTCCTTCTGCATCTTCTCGGGATTGTCCTTATGCTTCTCGCGGATGTCCTGCATCGGCTTCGCGAACTTCTGCATCTTCTTCGCGGCCTTCATCTGGATCGAGGTCAGCGGCCAGGTGACGAGCTTGATGAGGCAGGTCAGGAGGACGATGGCCCAACCCCACGACCAGGCGCCGCTCCATTCGAGGAGCCAGTGGACGCCGCCGAGGATGGCGAGGAGCAGCTTGCAGATGGCGCCGAAGGAAATGAAGCCGAGGAGCTTCGAGAACTGCAGCACGGCGACCTGGCCGTCGGGCAACGCGGCGACGCGGGCATATTCCTTGGGGCCGACGAAGAAGTCGCCCTCCAGCGTGCGGGAAAGGTCGGCCGCCGGAATGGTCTCCCAGGAGGCGAAGGCGTGCAGGCCGCGCTTGCCGTCCTCGAGCGGGACGGGCAGCACGACGACTTCGGTGCGCGGGCCGCGGGCGGCGGCGTCGGCGGGGTGCAGGATCGAGGCGAAGAACTGGTTGCCGGAGGCGAC
>RGES01000254.1 GCA_009917805.1 Verrucomicrobiota bacterium | reverse complement strand
CGTCGGCAGCGTCAGATGTGTATAAGAGACAGCCGTCATCTGTCCTCCATGCAGTCCTCAACGCAGTCCTCTATTCAGCCCTCCCTTTCGGCTATCGACTCAGCCATCCGTCATCGACTCAGCCCCTATTCTCCCTTGAATTCCCACACCCCATGAAGGCAGCCTCCCTCGCCCTCCTGCTCCTCGCGACCCTCGCCATCGCGGAGCCCCGCAAACCCAATATCGTCTTCATCCTCAGCGACGACCTCGCCCAGGGCGACATCGGCTGCTACGGACAGAAACTCATCCAGACGCCCAACCTGGACCGCATGGCTAAGGAAGGCACGCGCTTCACCCAAGGGTATTGCGGCACCACCGTCTGCGCCCCGAGCCGCACGTCGCTCATGCTCGGCCAGCACACCGGCCACAGCCCCGTACGCGCGAACCGGGAGATCAAACCCGAGGGCCAGCTCCCGCTGCCGGCCGGCACCGTCACCGTGGCGAAGCTCCTGAAGGAAAACGGCTATGCCACCGCCTGCATGGGCAAGTGGGGCATGGGCATGTTCGACACCACGGGGAGCCCGCTGAAGAACGGCTTCGACCACTTCTTCGGTTACAACTGCCAGCGACACGCGCACAGCTATTTCCCGACCTACCTCTACCGCGACGACCAACGCTTCGAGCTCCCGGGCAACACCGGCAAGGGCGTCGGCAAGACCTACGCGCAGGAACTCATCCAGCAGGACGTCGAAGGCTGGGTCCGGGCTCAGAAGGACAAGCCCTTCTTCCTCTACTACGCGATCACCCTCCCCCACGGCACGCATGAGATCGATGACCTCGGCGCCTACAAGGACAAGCCCTGGACGCCCACGCAGAAAGCCTATGCCGCCCAGGTCACGCGCCTGGACGCGGACGTCGGCCGGCTTTTCGCCCTGCTCAAGGAACTCGGGCTCGATGAGCACACGCTCGTGATGACCGCTGGCGACAACGGTTCGTCGTTCTCGCCTGACTCCGAGGTAGGCAAACTTTTCGACCAGGCCTCCAACGGCCTGCGCGGCTACAAGCGCGGGCTCTACGAAGGCGCGCTCCGTCAGGCCGCGCTCGCCCGTTGGCCGGGCAAGGTCCCCGCCGGACGCGTGAGCGACGACCCCTGGGCCTTCTGGGATTTCCTACCGACGGCCGTCGAACTCGCCGGCGTCAAGACGCCGCCCGAGCTGAAGACCGACGGGCTCTCCCTCGTCTCCTTCCTGCAAGGCGGTCCGGCGCCGAAGCGCGAGTATTTCTACTGGGAACTGCACGAGGCGCAGTCGCTGCAGGCCGCGCGCTGGGGCGAATGGAAGGCCGTCCGCAACGGCCCCCAGGCCAAGGTCGAACTCTATGACCTGAAAGCTGACGCCGCGGAGCGTCACGACCTCGCCGCCGCGCACCCCGAACTGGTCGCGAAGGCCTTGGCCATCTTCAAGGAGGCGCATGTCGACGACCCTAACTGGCCGATGCGCAGCCAGAAGGAGGCGACGGCCGCCAAGAAAGCGAAAAGATAGGTAGCAGCGATTGGCGGTAAGCGGTTAGAAACACCGACGAGCAAAGGGTGACCGGGAGGTTTGCTGCGGCCTTTATCAAGGACCCCAGCCGATCATCCGGTCTCCCTTTGAGCTTTGATCTCCAGCCCCAGCCCTAGCCCTGGCTCTGGCCCTAACCTGTCTCGACATCCTCCCTCATCTTGCCCGAAATAGGCTAATCGCCATGAAGACCCGCAAGCTCGGCAATTCCCCGCTCCAACTCACGCCTGTGGGCCTCGGCCGCAGGACGACGCCCTCTCCATCCGCACCATCCACGAGGCGATGGCCGTCGGCATCAACTGGATCGACACCGCCGCCGTCTACGGCCTCGGCCGCTCGGAAGAAGTCGTGGGCCGCGCCCTCAAGGAGATGAAGGAGAAGCCGATCGTCTCGACGAAGTGCGAACGCTGCTGGGAAGCCGACGGCACGATCGTCCCTCGCCTCAAGCGCGCGAGCGTGAAGCAGGAATGCGAGGACAGCCTCCGCCGCCTGCAGATCGACGTCATCGACATGTATCAGATCCACTGGCCGCAGCCGGACGAGGACATCGAGGAAGGCTGGTCCGCCGTCGCCGAGCTGGTCAAGGAAGGCAAGGTGCGCTACGCCGGCGTCAGCAACTTCAGCGTCGCCCAGCTCAAGCGCATCCAGCCCATCCACCGCGTCACCTTCCTGCAGCCGCCTTACAGCATGCTGAACCGCGGCCTCGAAGCCGAGCTCCTGCCCTACAGCGAAGAGAACGACATCGGCATCATCTCCTACAGCCCCATGCAGAAGGGACTGCTCAGCGGCAAGGTCACGAAGGAGTGGGCCGACGCGCTCCCGGCCGACGACCATCGTCGCGCCGACCCCCAGTTCAACGAACCGCTGCTCGCCAAGAACATCGCCCTCGCGAAAGGCCTCGCCGAGATCGCGCACCGCTACGGCCGAAACTCCGCCGAGCTCGCCATCGCCTGGGTGCTGCGCCAGCCGCGCGTGACCGCCGCGATCGTCGGCGCCCGCAAGCCCGGCCAGATCAAGGAGACCGTCTTCGGCGGCAAGTTCACGATCAAGCCGGACGACCTCGCCCGGATCG
>RGES01000253.1 GCA_009917805.1 Verrucomicrobiota bacterium | reverse complement strand
GTTGGTCACGATGCCGACGCCGAGGGTGATCGGCGCGCCGTTGAAGGTGTAGACCTGCGTCGTGCCGGCCGAGAAGCGCCAGGTATAGGCAGAGTGGGCGCCGGCGATGGTGCGGGTGGCCGCGCCGTCGTTGTAATTGCCGGTGGCGACGGTGGTCAGCGAGATGTCGGTGCCCGTGAAGCCCGGGGCGGTGTAGCCGTAGTAGCCGACGCCCATCTGGGAGAGACCCCACTGGTCCGAGTAGGTCGCGAAGGTCGAACCGTCCGCGATCGCCCAGCCGCCGACGATGTTGTTCGTCATGCTGGCCGCGGTGAACGGCGTGCCGTTGACGTTCTGGAGGTAGACGCGGCTCGAGGAGGTCAGGCCGGGGCTGCCGAGGGTGTTGACGCCCGTGGAGTTGTTCGTCGCGGTCCAGCCGTTGAAGTTGACGAACGAGCGCGAGCCGAGCGTGCGGACGAAGTTCGAGATGACGATGCGGTTCGAGCTGCCTTCGTTGATGTACGGGAAGGTGTTGAGCGTCATGTAGCCCGAGGCGGCCGTGACGGTGCCCAGGGTGATGTCCGTGTCGATGCCGCCGCCGCCGCTGATGGTGAGGGCGCCGCCGTTGACGGTGATCGGGGTCGTCGGGCTGAGGCGGGTCGGGTTGGCCGCGGCGTTGAAGCCGAAGTTATCCCAGAGCAGCACGCCGTTGTTGATCGTGAGGGCCGAGGTGCCGGCGATGGCGCCTTCGTCGCGGAGCTGGAGGACGCCGCCGCGGATGGTCGTCGAGCCGGTGTAGGTGCTCGGCGCGGTCAGGGTCGTCGTCGTGTTGCCCGCGCGCTGGAAGGACAGGCCGCCGGCGAGCGTGCCGGCGAACGTCGAGGTGTTGGTGGTGGTGAAGACCGCGCCGGCGAGGCCGGTGACGGTGCCGCCCATGCCCGGCAGCGGGTTGATGCTGGTGAGGCCGTTGACGGTCTGGTTCTTCGCCCCGATGTCGAGGGTCGCGCCGCCGTTAAGAGCCAAGGGCATCAGGGTCGGGCTGGCCGCGGTGGCGATGACCGGGATCGTGTTATCGAAGCCGGAATTCAGGCGCAGCGTGCCGCCGTTGACGGTGACGACGCCGTTGAGGCCGGTGATGGCGTTGAGGTTCATCACGCCGCCGTCGGACTTGACGAAGCCGACCGAGCTGCCCATGCCGAGGTAGGAGTCGACGTTGAGCGTCGCGCCCGCGAGCACGTGGAAGTGCGGAGCCTGGGTGGACGTGCCGACGAGACCGACGTCGATCTGGGCGGTGCCGCTCTTCACGAGGACGGAGGAGGCGTTGGCGAGCGAGAGGGTCAGGACCGTGCCGGCCGGACCGAACTTGCCGAAGGTCGTGGCCGAGAGGCCGGACGCGAGCGAGGTCGTGGCGCCGTCGAAGGTCAGGGTGTTGACCGAGGTCGGAGCGCTCATCGTGACGGAGCCCGTCACGCCGCCGTTCTGCTGGTTGTTCCAGCCGGAGACGGTCGTGTTGAGGTCCGTCGAGGCGAGCGCGCGCCAGCCGAAGGTCGTCGTCTGATCCTGGACGAGGAAGCCGTCGCCGAGGCCGGTGCGGGAAGCCGAGACGAGGACGTCGCCGCGGACGGGCATGCTGGTGCCGTTGAAGCCCTGCCCTGCCACCATGTTGGCGTTGGTCAGCTGGAGGTCGGCGAAGCCGGCGCCGGCGTTGCCGTCGATGCCCGCGATGACGAGGGAACCCACGCCCGGGGCGGCGAGGTTGGTGACCACCAGCGAGAGCGCGTTGCTCGCGTCGGGGGTGAGCTCGATGCGGCCGTTGCCGCTGGCGAGGCCGAGGGTGGCGATGCTTTCGGTCGTGGACGCGCCGGCGTTGCCGTTGATCGTCAGCGTGCCGCCGAGGATGTTGACGGTGCCGCCCAGGGTCGCGCCGAGGCGGTTGTTGGCGTTGGTCGCGGAATTATCGAGCGCGAGGACGCCGCCCGACTGGACGTTGAAGGTGCTGGTCGCCGCGGCCGTGGTGACGAAGGCCTTGCCGTTGCCGGAGTAGGTCAGGCCGCCGCCGCTGACGGTGATCGCGCCGAACGAACCGGCCGCGGTCTGGGCGGAGTCCATGGTCATGACGCCCGTGCCGACCTTGGTGAGGAGGCCGTAAGCCGCGTCGTTGAAGCGCATCAGTCGGCCCGAGAAGGTCGAAGACGTGTTGTCGAAGCCGACCGACAGCGTCGGGGTACCCGTGGAGCTGAAGACGTCGCCCGTGCCGGTGAGCGAGCCCCAGGTCGTGTTGAGGCCGTTGAGGTCGAAGCGGGTGCCGGCGCCGAGGTTCAGGCGCGAGAGGCGCGAACCGGCGTTGGTGACGCCCGTCTTGATGCCGCCGGCGGCGACGTTGAAGGCGCCGGTGGAGTAGTACTGCGCGTTGAACTGCAGCACGCCGTTGCCGGTCTTGGTGATGCCGCCGGAGGAACCGACGATCGCCTGGATGCCGACGGTGGCGCGCAGGGCGTCGACGTCCGCCACGCCGTTGACGGAGATCGGGGCGACGTCGATGGTGTTGCCCGCGGTGCCGAAGTCGAAGCGACCTTCGAGGTAGCTCATCGGCAGGATGTTCTGCGAGGTGGCGACGAGGCCGCCGGTGCCGATGGTCAGCACGCCGC
>RGES01000252.1 GCA_009917805.1 Verrucomicrobiota bacterium | reverse complement strand
TTTCGTCGCGCCCCTTTCCGGCAACGCTTCCGAGCACCCCGCGAAGCTCGCCCTCATCAACGCGCAGTGGATCGTCGTGACCGAAGCCAAGGAAGCGAAGCTCCTGCCGCGCGTCGACGAACCGTCGGCGCACCCGCTTTTCGCCCAGCTTCGTGCGGCCGGCGCGGCCGGCTTGGTCCTGTTCTCGAGCGGCACGAGCGGCGCCCCGAAGGCGATGGTCCATGATTTCGGCAAGCTGCTGGCCGCGTACGAAGCCCGTCACGCGAGCGACCTCCCGATGCTCGCGCTCCTGGGCTTCGACCACATCGGCGGCCTGAACACGCTCTTCAACGCCCTGGCCTCCGGCGCCTTGCTCGTGGTTCCCGCTTCGCGCGCTCCGGCCGACGTCGCCACGGCGATCGCCCGCCATCGCGTGGCCATCCTCCCGGCCTCGCCGACCTTCCTTAACCTGCTGCTCGCGGCGGACGTCCTCGCCGACCTGACTTCGCTCCGCGTCATCACCTACGGCACCGAGCCGATGCCGGAGAGCTTGCTGCATCGACTCAAGGCGACCCTCCCGCGCGTGCGCTTCATCCAGACCTTCGGTACGAGCGAGACCGGCATCACGCACACGGCCAGCCCGGAGCCGGGTTCCACTTTCCTCCGCTTCGAAGACCCTCACCTCGAATGGAAGGTCGTCGACGACGAGCTCTGGCTCCGTAGCCGGACGCAGATCGCCGGTTATCTTAACGCCAGCAACGAGCGCTTCACCGCCGACGGCTGGTTCCGGACCGGCGACAAGGTGGAGCAGGGCCCGAACGGCACGCTGCGCATCCTCGGCCGACTCGGCGAGACCATCAACGTCGGCGGCGAGAAACTCATGCCGGCCGAAGTCGAATCCGTCGTGCTCACCGTGCCGGGCGTCGCCGACTGCCGCGTCCACGGCGAAGCCCATCCGTTGACCGGCCAGACCGTGGCCGTCGATGTCGTCAGCTTCGCGTCGGACCAGGAAGCGCTCCGCGCCGCCATCCGCATCGCCTGCCGCGAACGCCTCGCCCGCCACAAGATCCCGACCCGTGTCACCTTCGTCCCCTCCGTCAGCGGAGAGAGGATGAAGAAGACGCGATGAAATCAGAGTATAGAGTATCGAGTATGGAGTATCGGGGGAGTGATGGCCTTGGGTAGGGTCGAGCTTCCCTGCTCGACCGCGGCCGACCAAGGATGGTCTGCCCACCCAAGAAACAGTTTCGGGTTCCAGGTCTCGGCCCTCAGGTCTCTGGTGCGGGTTGTCAGGTGCAGGTTCAGGCGCCGGGTTAAAATACAAATCTCGAACCTGTACCCGAGCCTGAAGACCTGAACCTGCATCCCGACTGCCGAGACCTGTGACCTGAGAAGTTTTCCCACCCCTACCCCTATCCCTACCCCTTCTCTCACCTTTGCTCTGCCTTTAGCCTAGGCCTCCGGCCCTCTCTGTATCGTCGATACTCCATACTCTCCCTCCATTGGATTCCCTCTTCCCTTATCTGGTCCTGGACGTCGTCACGATCGTGGCGGTGATCCTCGTCATGTTCCATCGGATGACCTTCTGGCATCCGCTGACGGCCTATCTCTTCTTCCACGTCTATAGCTTCACCTATCGTGGCACGAAGCTGGCCTCGGGTTCCGTGTCGCCGCTCTACACCGGCATCCCTAACGCCGAAGTCATCACGCCCGACGAAATCAGTCGGGCGCTGCTCTGGGCCGACGTCGGCCTGGTGATTTTTGCCCTGGCCGCCTGGCTCGCCCACCTGCAGTTCGATGCCAAGGCCGAGCGGCCGACGGTCCGTCGCGTCCTGAACCCTAATATCGCCAAGACGCTCGGCGTGCTCTGCCTCCCCGTCGGCCTTTACTTCTTCTACGCGGTCATCGGCTTGCTCTTCTTCGGTGGCGTGGCCCTTCAAGGCTACCACCGCTTCATGCTCGTGCTGCCGCTCTTGTTCTTCGCGGCCTATTATCTCCAGTCACGCCGTCTCCGGTGGCCCACGTGGCCGATCCTCGTCGTCGCGATCCTCCTCGGCCTCATCTTCCCGCGGCTGAAGTATATCGGTCAGGCGGTGCAAAACGGCGACAACCAGGAAGCCATCGCGCAGGTGGTGGAATCCTTCACCTTCACGTCGCAAGAAAAAGGGGAATCGTCGAGCGAAGACTTCCTCGATCAGTATGCCGGCGCCTTGTCGCTGGCCGATACCAATGAACGCAAGTTCTGGGGCTCGACCTACCTCGCGATCATCACCTTGCCGATCCCGCGCGCGTGGTGGCCGAACAAGCCCGGCCTGGCGGATCACCTGCAGGAGATCTCGACCTCCGGCCGCAATTACGTGCAGGAAGGCCGTATCATCACCTACCTCGCCGAATCCTACCTCAACTTCGGTTACGCCGGCTTCTTCGTGATCCCGGCACTGATGGGGTATGTCCTGACCACCTATTGCCTGCACGCGACGCTTGGGCCGATGCGACGACTCGGGCGCTATGTCTACCTCGTCGCCTTCATGGCGCTCGTCCAGACCTTCCGCGACGGCCTGCTGTCCATCTTTGTCTTCACGCTCGTGCATAATATGCCGATGCTCTTCGCGCTCGTACTCCATCTCGTGCCTGGTTTCGCCGACAAATCCCTCGACCG